>CALGJN010000253.1:0-15538 GCA_937920185.1 uncultured Cellvibrionales bacterium
CCCTTTTTCAGGCTTCCTTTGTAGGGCGACCCTGCGGTCGATAGAATTTAATCCCTCCGTTAGTTGCGCTCAGCGCCACCGTAAGCTGCTGTGGCGCTGGCCTGACAAGGATAACCTTGGACTCGCCGGTAAAACCCTGTGCGTTGGTGTACACTCTGCGTCTGCGCGGAGCTGTACACGTCTTGCTTCGTTGATAAAAGCTCTGTTGATACACATTAAACCATGCACACAACCCCCGACATTAGCGCCCAACACTGGCTCAGCATATCGCTGCTTGGATTGATTTGGGGCAGCACCTTTCTGGTCATCGAAATCGCGCTGCAGGGCATTACCCCGCTCTGGCTGGCGGCCTGCAGAATTGTGATCGCCGCGCTGGTCACCTGCGTCGTCTGGAGTTTTCAAGGTCTACGCTTGCACCTAAGCGATCAACGCGACTGGCGTGGTCTGGTGTTATTTGGCCTACTCAGCAGCGCCCTGCCCTTTCAATTAATAAGCTGGGGGCAACAAACCGTAACCTCGGCTTTTGCCGGTGTATCCATGGCGTCGGTGGCGTTGATGGTATTGCCAATCGCCCATTTTTGCTTGCCCAACGAACGTATCTCGGCGCGGCGTCTGGGCGGTTTTATCGTCGGTTTTATCGGCGTGCTGGTATTGATGGGCCCGGAGTTGGTCGCTTCGACCGGCGAATCCACCGAATCACTCGGGCGCATCGCCTGCCTATTAGCCGCCGCCTGCTATGCCATCAGTTCGGTCATTTTGCGCCGCCTACCGCCGATCGACACGATTGGCGTATCGGCATTACCGCTGGTGATTGGGGCCGTTTTCGCGATCGCTGTGGCCCTCGCGGTGGAGGGCCCACCGCCACCCATCAGCCTTAAAACTGCCGTGGCATTGACTATTTTGGGGCTTATACCCACCGCTGGGGCCAATTTTTTACGCGTGCAAGTCACGCGCACCGCCGGCCCCGTATTTATGAGCCTGACCAGTTATCAGGTCCCTCTGTGGTCGGTGATTCTCGGCGTGCTAGTGTTGGGTGAACCGTTTAACTATTCGCTCTTGATATCACTGGCGCTAATCCTTGCCGGCATCGGCATCAGTCAGTACCCAGCGATTAAAAAATTGCTCAGCAAAGCCTGATCTTAGTTACGATCAATGGTGCTATGGCTGGACTATAACGCCCTCTTTGCATCGCTCTTCTGACTTAACACTAGTGTAACCTTTAGATTAACCCTACCTAAGAGTTACTTTTACTCAGCCTTTTCGCCCGCACTCGGGCTTCGCTGAGGTGCTACTCAGCGTCCAACGCCTGCAAGCGCTTAAAATAGCGATCGCGCAGCAGTAGCGCGCGACTCTCAAGTGGTATCTGTTCACCCGCTACCATTACCAAGTCGGGCTCGGACGTGAGTTCCAGCGGGTCGCCGCTCCACAGCACCAGATCGGCGATCTCGCCCACCGCTATGTCACCGCTCACCGATGCGGCAAACAGTTTCGCCGGATTACGGGTCATCGCGGCAATCGCAACGTTCTTATCGAGCCCATTGGCTACCGCATTGCCCGCCGACTGTCGCACCAGATAGGCGTTGTGGGTCGACAACCAACTCATGCCGGTAAACACCAGTGTCACGCCTGCATCAGACAGCAATTTTGCGTTATCCAAGCGTGCACCCAAGGTCTCAAAACTCGACGGTAAATTTTCAATCGGATCGATAATTACCGGCACATTGGCAGCTGCAATTTGCTCTGCCACCAGCCATCCTTCAACCACACCCGACAAAATTAACCGCAGGTTAAATTCCTTTGCCAAACGTAAAATGGCACTAATATCGCTGGCGCGATGGGTCCTCACCAGCAGGGGCTTAGCGCCACTAATCACCGGTTCGAGCGCCGTCAAATCTGCCAGTGACAAGCTGTAATCGCGGCGCGCTCCAGCCAACGCCGCCGGCTTATTGCGCGCAAAGTCCTGCGCATCGGCTAACCCTTGGCGCAACATCGCCATCGCCGTTGCCCGCGAGCTCCCGGCTAAGTCAAAGCCCCCTTCGGTATAGTCGACCGCCACCGCAACGCTATCGTCAATCACCTGCGGTTGATTGCCCAATTGCACCAGCGCTACTTGACCTGCGAACAGGCGGTTGCCCGCCTCTGGTACCAGCAAGGCGTGGCTCAACCCTTGCACGCGGTTGAAGGGAATCAGTGTCGACCGCGGATTAAAGGCATCGGCAATCTTAAAGGATGCGCCGACTGCCGCGCTGTAAGAAATAAAATCTTCCGTCTGCTCGATCTGTTCAACTTCGATGGCACCTATATGGGTGGAGCCATTGAACAGCCCAGCAGTGATGCTCTTGCCCGCACCATCGAACTCAACGTCGGCGCTATTCGGGCTGCTGTCTCCCAACGCGGCAATAATGCCGTCCTCAATATAGATCGACGTATCGACCAAGACACCTGTCGAACCATACAGGTCGGCCCCAGTAATCAGTATCGAGTTGGCGCTAACGCCCATCGATAGCATCAAAAAATTGCACACTACTAACAACTGTTTCATGGTCGGATCGCTCCTGGCGTAATAATACCGAGGTTAAAGTCACTGGTCGGCTGCACCGAGGCATCGCCCCGATCAAAGCGCAAATGGCCATCGATCCAAACCTGCTGCGCCAGACTATAGACGCTCAAAGGATGTTGGCTCCACAGCACTATATCGGCATTTTTACCGGGTGCCAGACTGCCGATTTGATCGTCCAGGCCCAACGATTTCGCGGCATTTAAGGTCGCCCAGCGAATCGCTCGACCGGGACTAATTTCGAGGCCCATTCGATTGCCGGCGCTCATCGCTTTGGCGACCTCTTGATTGAGCCGCTGTACGTGAATCGGATCGTCAGAGTGAATCACCGCGCACGCCTGCATATCATCAACCAACGCTAGATTTTCGCGTACCATATCGAAGGCCTCTTGTTTAAAGCCCCACCAGTCGGCCCACATGACCGCACAAATATTTTCCTCGGCCAACATCGGCGCAGCCTTGTATGCCTCTACGGCATGATGAAAGGCGGCGATCTCGTACCCAAATTCTTTTGACATGTCGATCATCTGCGCCATTTCGTCAACCATGTAGCAATGGTTATGAATGCGAATATCTCCCTCGAGCACCCCCACCAGAGTCTCGAGACGCAAATCGCGATCGGGCGGATCGATATCCTCGCCGGCGCTGGCGGCGGCGACATAATTATCCCAGCCCCTTTTGTACTCGGTGGCTTCAATCCATGCCGCTCGGTAGCCCGCCATATTACCCATGCGGGTTGACGGCAGTTGGTTGAGACTGCCGTAGTAGCCTTTTGGATTTTCTCCACAGGCCATTTTTAAACTGTAAGGAGCGCCGGGGAATTTCATTCCCTGAACCGTCAACGAGCGAACGTTTTTTAGCGTGACACCGCGTCCTCCTATGAGGTTGCCCGAGCCGGGCAGAATTTGCAGCGTGGTCACACCACCCGCCAGGGCTTTTTCAAATTGAGGATCCTGCGGCCATACCGAATGCTCGGCCCACACCTGTGGTGTTACCGGCGACGTCATCTCATTACCGTCGTTGTGATTCGCTGTCCCCGGAGCCGAATAAACCCCCATGTGCGAGTGCACATCAATCAACCCGGGCGTCAACCAGCGGCCATCAACAGCGATGCGCGCAACGCCCTCAGGAATCTCCAAATCGGCACCGATGGCGACGATTTTTCCGTCCGCCACCCAGACATCAACATCCAGTAACTCGGCGCCATCACCGGTGAGCACGTTGGCACCCAGCAGCGCCAGCGGCTTGCTTCCAGACGCGCTATAAGTCGATGGATAGGGGTTTTTGTCGGGTAGAGAAACCTCTATCGAGGTCGACTTTGGATCCATATCCTCGCAGCCAAACAGCGCAATGCAAGCCAGCAATCCAACCATGCCAGACAGTTTAAATCTCATACCATTAACACTCCGATTGTAATTCGTCCAAACTCGACAATACGCCGTTCAAAGCGGGTGATAAAAAGCGAGTTATAAAAAGTAAGTTATAAAAAACCTTGCCCAAACCGCTGGCGTAAAAAGCCGATGGCCTTGCCGCGGCAACTATCAATGGCAGCTAATAATGACACTATCAATGGGACTACTGACGACACTATTTACGGCACTATCAACGGCACTATTTACGGCACTATCGTCGGCACTATTTACGGCACTATCGTCGGTATTCTGCGCGTCGAGATCGCGGCCGTCATCGAGCCATGACCCAGCGACTCCGAACTCGTGCTGGTGCGTCCACAGACGCGCATTGCATCAATTCATTAACGCAACATGCTGGCTATAGCATGGCACAGTATTTTTTAAACCAAGCTTTTAAAGTGTGAACTGGGTCTGACTTTGGCACATTGCTCAAACTCAATCCGTGAGCGCAATATCGATGCGCCGAGCGCCAAGTATGTCGCCCAGCATACCTGTCGACTGCCGGGCGATTGAGGCATCGATCACCAGATGCGAATACGTTCGCTGGGCGGCAAATAAAGGGCATTCTCGGCGTCGACATCAAACGCCTCGTACCACTCATCAAAATTTCTAACCACGCCATTGACGCGATAATAGGGAGGGCTATGGGGGCCGCGAATCAATTGCTGACGAAGCGCCTGTTCACGATATTTTGACCGCCAAGCCTGAGCCCACGCCATAAAAAACCGCTGCTCGCCGGTATAACCACCGATCACCGGTGCCTGCTCATCAGCACTGATGTGACCATCGCCATTGCCGTCTAAACTCATTTTGTAGGCTTTGAGTGCCATCGACAAACCACCCAAATCACCGCTGTTTTCACCCAAGCCGAGACGGCCATTGATGCAGGTATCGCCCCCATCGAGCGGGCAGAATGCGTCGTACTGCCCAACCAACGCATCGGTTTTGTCTTCGAATGCCTGCCGATCCGCGTCACTCCACCAATTGCGCAGTACACCGTCGCCGTCAGATTTAGAGCCTTGGTCGTCAAAGCCATGGCCCAGTTCGTGGCCAATAACCGCACCAATCGCGCCATAATTTATCGCTGCATCCGCGGCGATATTAAAAAACGGCGGCTGTAAGATCGCTGCCGGAAAGACGATTTCGTTGCGGTTAGGGCTGTAATAGGCGTTGACCGTTTGCGGTAACATAAACCACTCAGTTCGGTCGATCGGTTGGCCGAGTTGGCCGATCATGTCGTCGTAGGCCCAGCGATTGGCAGCCATCGTATTTTCAAACGCATGGCTACCCACGGACAGACTATCGTAGGTGGCAAATTTTTCGGCGTAACCAATCTTTGGCGTAAACTTTTTCAACTTATCACGAGCGGCGACCTTGGTTGCGTCACTCATCCACGCCAGTTGATCCAAATTATCGGCCATCGCGAGACGCAGATTTTTCACTAGAGCATCCATCGCGCGTTTATTTTCTGGTGGGAAATAGCGCGCCGCATAAATACTGCCAACAGCTTCACCGAGCGACGATTCCACCGCCGACACCGCGCGCTTCCATCGCGGGCGCTGCTGTTCCTGCCCCCTCAATTGCTTGGCGTAAAATTCAAATGACGCATGATCGATCGCCTTGGGTAATACCGCGGCGTGGTCAGACAAAAAATGCGCGGTCAAATAGGCCTGCCAATCGGCCAGATCTGCCGATAACATCAGCGACAATATGCCGCTTACGCCGCCGCCCGATATTTTTTCAACTTGATCCTTATCGAGTCCCAACTCGGCAATTTTTGCGCTGCTTGGATTCAACTCGCGGACTACAAATTCTGCCTGTTCAGCCAACTGCAATTTTTGCAACATCGGCTCGAGAGGGAACCCTTCGCCGAGTTCGAGCAACTCGTCCAGCGTGATTTTGTTGTAGGTCAAATTGCGATTTCGCCCCACCGCCCGATCCCAGTGCGCTCTGGCAATGTCGGTCTCTAACGCCAACACCCGAGCGGCCACAACGTCTGGTTCCTCGTAGCCAGCCGCGACGAGAAGTACCGTTAAATATTTTAGGTAACCCGCTCGAGTCGCCTTATTTTCGCCGTCGTCGGAGAGATAAATATCTCGATCTGGCAGTCCCAACCCGCTTTGGGTGATATAAAATATATAGTTCTCAGTGTCCTTAGAATCGATATCCACCCAGCCAACCAGAGGGCTAGCAAAACCCAGGGTTCCGAACGCCTCTGCCAGATCGGTACGATTTTTAATCTGTTGAATCTGCTGAAGATAGCTCTGCGCCGGCGCCAAACCTCGCTTGTCGATACCATCGCTATCCAGATAGGCGCTGTAAAACGCCGCGACCTTGCCCTCTAGGGTGTCGGGATCCGGCGCACGGACCGCCAACTCCTCGATAATTTTTTTAACTCGAGCTTCGGATTTATCTGCCAACAGGGCAAAAGATCCGTACCGTGTTTTGTCCTCTGGCATCGTAAAGTTGGCATACCAGGCACCATTGACGAAACAAAAAAAGTCATCGCCAGCCTCAAAGCGCGTATCCATCGCCTCTAAGTCTAAGCCTGCAGTGCCCCACTGGTCGCGATCCTCAGCATCAATCACAGGCGCTGTGCCAGTTATGCCGGCACAATCGCCTGCATAGAGTAAACCCTCATCGCCCGCAGCAGTGGTTTGCTCATCCCGCACGTCTGGATTCTCCAGCGGTTTTGCACAACCCGCCAAAAGCACTAAAAAACTACCGACTACCATTATTTTATTCAACGCCATCTCCTTGACATATGTGTTTATTGAATCGTTAATTGCCGCTTGCCAGGCACCTTAAACGCTAGTGCCGTTTGATCACACCGTGACCGCCGCACGACATTGTGCCAAGCCCTTCCCTCATAGGGTTATCGGGTTAGGTCGCGAATCAAGCCAGCACCGGTTTAAAAATGCTCAAAAGGCACCCCAGCAGCACTCATGGCCGCTAGCGCCAAGGGCGATACGGTGCCATACAGTTCTACGCTAAAGGCGTCTGTTATAGCGCCAGCAGCTTCTAAATAAGCGTTCAAATCAGGGTTTTGCAAATGGTATTCAAACGCCCGACTACTGGCGTACACCTCGGTCCAAACAAATGTCAGGGCGTCATTGGGGTGCCGATCAAAGGTGTGCAGCAACATTCCCGGCTCGCCCTGTGCAACTTTTTTATCGACCGCGGCGGATAGCGTCAGTAGCGCATCGCCCTGTCCCGGCAGGGCATGCATACGGCCAATCAAGACAAAGGGTGTGCCATCCAGCTACTCGGCTTTAAGCTGTTGTTGACTGCGGTTATCGCAGGCACAAAGCAGCAACAAAAATACCGCCAAAATACTTTTCATAAACATATAAATTCGCTCCTAAATTGGCATCCATAAAACACCGCTATAGGATACTTTCTCAGGCTACAGATCCCACTGAAATTTAGCCATTTAGCGCTCTATATAAAGCGCTAAATGGAATTTCACGAGAGATGGGCAGGCTTTTTTATGAGTTGATTGAGGCCGCCCAATTGGCGCCCTTTAGCGCGCCGACAAGAGCCCGATTACCAACCGCATTGAAGGCCCTTATTTTCGTCTTTTAACCAACTATTGAGCGGCGCAAAGTAATCGATGATCGCGCTGCCATCCATACCGCGCTGCCCAGTCATTGCCTGCATCGCATCGGGCCAGGGTTGACTCTGACCAAGACTCAGCATGTCGCCAAGCTTTTTACCCGCGACCTTGTTGCCGTAGATGGAACACTCGTGCAACGGGCCCTCATATCCGGCACTGGCACACAGCGCTTGATGAAACTGGAATTGCATAATAAACGACAAAAAATAGCGCGTGTAAGGGGTATTGCCGGGAATGTGGTACTTGGCTCCGGCGTCAAAATCAGCCTCGCTGCGCGCTATTGGCGGCGCGATGCCCTGATAAGCCTGGCGCAACTTCCACCAACTGGCGTTGTAGTCAGCAGGTGCAATCTCCCCAGAAAAAACCTGCCAGCGCCATTCATCAATCATCTTACCAAACGGCAAAAAGGCAATTTTTGTCAACGCGATTTTCATCTGCTTGTTGATCGTCGCCTCGTAGCTCTCGTCGGCCGCATCGATCAAACCACGGGCTTTTAGATAGGCAGGGGTCATCGATAAGGTCACGGTATCGCCGATGGCCTCGTGGAACCCATCGTGAGCACCGCCTTTAAACACCGTTGGCTGGTCTTTATACATAAGGTAATAATATATGTGGCCCAGTTCATGGTGCAGAGTTTCAAAGTGCTCCTCGTTGACCTCGACGCACTGTTTGATACGAGGATCATCGCCATTGCCGATATCCCAAGCGCTCGCGTGACAGACAACATTGCGGTCACGGGGCTTTTTGATCATCGAGTTACGATAGAAACTGTCCGGCAGTTCGGGCAATCCCAAAGAGGTGAAAAATCCCTCGGCCGCCTCGGTCATCTGCAACTCATCGTAACCCTGATCGACCAGCGCAGCGGTCACATCCAACGAGCTAACCCCCGCGTAGGGTTCGACCAGATCATAGATATTTTCCCAGCTCTGGGACCACATATTACCCAGCAAATGTGCCGGAATAGGACCCTTCGCAGGCACCTTTTCAGCGCCATAGGTATCGCTCAGTTTATCGCGCACATAACAGTGTAATTGCTCGTAAAAAGGCTCCACTTGACGCCACAGTCGGCGCGATTCTTCGACAAAAGACGCGCTATCCATGTCGTAACCACCCTGCCAGAGTTCGGCCAAATTGTCGTAGCCAACATCTCTAGCACCGCTATTGGCAATCTCGACAAAGCGCTGATACTGCGCCCGATAGGGCGGCGAAACCTGTCGCCACCCGCGCCAAACATCCAACAATTCATCATAATCGCGCGACTGGGCAAGAATCGTCTCGAGTTCTTGTAGTTCGCGGCATTCGCCCTGCGCGTTGCAATACTTGCCCGCGCCGTACTGGCCCTCCATATCGGTCATAATCTGCGAAAGTTCTGCCTGCAGCGCCGGATCATTCGGTGCTGGCGCCGACGATCCACGCAACATTAATTCGATGGCGCGGTCGGTCGAAGGATCCGTAATCGTGTCGCGGTACTGTTTGGCCTGCTCCACCACCCGGCTTTCAAATGCCAACCCTCGCTCGCCAGCCTTAGCAGCAAGCGTTGCCGTATCCGGTGTTATGTAGGTAGCGCGCACCCAAAAGGCAGCATCTAACTCTTTCGCCAGCGCAATACCTTCGGCCTCGACCCGAGTGACAAAATCGATCGCAGATTCGCCCAGTCCGACCTGCGAAACAAGCCCCGGTTCGGTATTGGAGGATGTGACCATTACACTATCGGCATCGTCGATGCCTGATTGAACGTCGGCGGGCGCTTGCTTGCCATTACAGCCCACCATCAATACACCAATCGCCAGATAGGCGATGACCTTTACTAGCATACCCTGTACTCCTGTAAGTGCGTTGGCCGACATTTTAGTCTGCACCACGCATCATTTTTGTGATGATCGGTGAGATCAGCAACATGCCAAATGCAATGCCAATGGCAATCGTGCCTACCTGTGTATAGACCTCGATATAACCCGCCTTTGCCGCTGCAACGTTGGTAATTTGTCCGCCGATGGTTTCGGCGCCGGTGGTTCGCGCAATAACGCCAGCGAGAAAATTCGACAACCCAGAGTACAAAAACCAGGCGCCCATGGTCATCCCGACAATCCGCGCAGGAGCCAACTTGGTGACTACCGACAGCCCCACCGGTGAGACCATTAATTCACCCATGGTATGGATCCAGTAGACCAAAAAGATAAACATCACCGGCGTCAAACCGATCTCGCCTGAACCGCGCATACCGGCCACCAGCGCCAAAAATCCAAGCCCCGCCATGGCCACACCAAGGGCAAATTTTACCGGCGTCGACGGGTTCAGCTTGCGTCTCGCCAACCACACCCAAAGCCACGCCATCAGCGGAGCAAATAGAAAGATAAAGCCCGCGTTCAGCGATTGAAACACTGGGCCGGGAACCGACAAGCCAAAAATCTCACGATCTACCAGCCGCGCGGTGAACAGATTTAGCGACGAACCGGCCTGTTCAAACAACGCCCAAAACGGTATTTGCGCCAGAATAAAGTAAATGGCAGCAAACATTCTTGAGCGCTCATCGCCCTCGAGTTGCAGCACTGCGTAACCGATCATACCGATCAACATGATGATCCCGAGCGGACCGAGAATGCCACCCACCAACTCTTCGTTGCGCACCAAAACCATCGACAGCGCAATAATACCAATACCCACCAGATAACAGGCCCACTCTACATTGATCACACCCAAGACTTTTTCCTTGAGTTTTTCTCTGCACGGTGGCTCTGCCTTGCCCTCGAGCCAATCCTGACAGGACAAAAAGATCACCAGACCAACGAGCATGCCTATACCGGCTAGCCCAAAACCGTACTTCCAGCCATACACGATGCCCAAGTAACCACAAAATATAGACGACAAGAAAGCACCCAAATTGATGCCCATATAAAAAATAGTGAACCCCGAATCTCTGCGCGCATCACCAAAGCCATACAGCGAACCGACAATGGTTGAAATATTGGCCTTTAAAAACCCCACCCCAGCGATCAACAACGCCAGCGAGAGATACAGCATGTTGAGATAGAATTCCTCAGTCTCGACGCTGATGGTAAATTCACTCCGAGCGATCGACGGCGGGAGTCCAACCGCCTGCGGTTGATCGATCAACATGTGGGTTTCGCTAAAATTGACCGCCGAAGTACCCCGATCGGTAACGATTTGCTGACGCGCATCACCGCCGCGACCATCTAGCACAATCTCGTATTGATTCGCCTGATAATCCAGCAGTTGCCTCGAACCACTGCCCTCAAAGGTCATACCAAAGTGACCCAACGTCAGTAATATCGCGCCAAAGGTCACCGCTTTGCGCGGCCCAAGATAGCGATCAGCCAATGACCCGCCAACAATCGTCATCACGTACACCAACGCAGTATAGGCACCGTAGAGCACGCTTGATCGTTCGTCGGAAAACAAAAAGTGTTGGGTAAGGTACACCACCAGCAATCCGCGCATCCCATAATAGGAAAAGCGTTCCCACATTTCGGTTAAAAATAGGATGAACAGTCCGCGCGGATGGCCCAAGATGGTTTTTTCTGGGTTGCCGGCTACGGCCGCTGTGTCTTGATGTGTGTTCTGAGGCGTATCCTGAGGCGTGGTGTTGTCTTTGTCTGATGTCATTGACGGAACCTGTGTAATTGGGGCCAGTGCCTATTACCAAAAATAGTGCGCGACCGACCCAGAACTTTAGGTGCCGCTCAAAGCGCTTGAGGTGATCGATAGTGGCTGTAAATAATTTATCTAATTTTGCAATAGCATAGTGGAAAATCCGGCCTTGCACATAGTCAAACGCTAAAAATCCTTAAATCTTGGTGTTCAACGCCGGACCAGGTGGGTACGCAGAGCGCACAGCGCCGTTTTAGGGTTTGCTAGCGAGACTATTGGCTAAAATTTCATCACTCGACAAATAATAGGACCAAACACAGCAAAATGGTCGCGGCCATCGCCCGATTAAACCAAAGCAAGTTATTTGACGTTTTTAACAGACGGCCAATGGCGCGCCCTAGCAGCAACCAACAGGCCGAACTGGCCAAGACAATCACTACGAATATGAGCGCGATTAGCAGCGAGCTCTGCAGCGCAGTGTCGGCGTTGACAAACTGTGCGGTGATCGCCGTGCCCATGGCCCATCCCTTGGGATTGATCCACTGAAAAATCGCCGCTTGCAAAAATGAAAATGGCTTGGCCGCTGCGCCCTCGGTGCTGAGCTCTCGCGCTGTGGCAATCTTCCACGCTACGTAGACTAACAATCCAGCGGCCGCCCAGCGCAGTACCTCGCGCAAAACAGCGCTGCGCTGGAACACTTCGCCCAGAAACAACCCGATCAGAAAAATCATTAGCGCGTAACCCAGCGCTATGCCCATGGCGTGCGGGATCGAGCGGCGCAGACCAAAATTGGCGCCGGAAGCAGCCAGCATTGCGTTGTTGGGCCCGGGGGTTATCGACGCCACCAACGCCAAACTCGAGAGCGTCGCCAACACATCCAGTGGCGGAAGCATCAGCATTGCAATGTTTCTAGCATTATTATCGTCCTAATTTTTTAACTGGGAGTGCGTTTACCTTTACCGCCAGTCGCCATTGAGCCCCTCGTTAGAGCCAACAAACTCTATCGAAATTCGACGCAACGCTTAAGATCGTGAGATGACAAAGGTTGCAGGTTTAGACGGCTATTGACCCAACCTGTGGCAGCAATGTAGCAATGCACCAATGGCCCAAGGATCCCACAGCCGCTCGCGGCAGTCACAAGCAACCGCCGTATTGAAAATGGCTACCTGCGCACAATCACCCAGAACGTTCATTGTTCAACAGCAAAGATGATTCTATGGCGCGAAATTCAGTCGCGGCATTGATCAGCGATGCTGCGGTCAGAGAGGGTATACCATAGACGATGGTAGAGGCAGCAAAGTCTCTACCGACGCGCTCTAGCAACATATCAAAATCACCATCGCCAGACAGCAGCACTAAACAATCGGCGGTCGTCTCGGTTACGGTAAAGGTATCCATCACATCGATGGTCAAGCCAACGTCCCAGTCGCCTTTTGCCGATCCATCGTGGCGTTGAATGTAGGGTTTTAGTTTCACCTCGAAACCGATATTGCGCAAAATCTGCTGAAACCCTTGCTGTTGAGCGTCACCGCGGTCAATCGCGTAGGCATAGGCGGTGACGATTTCGCCCTCGCAACTGAGTTGGCGCCAGAGCTCGCGGTAATTAAAGTTGCAACCATGCACCTGTTTAACGGTGTAATATATATTTTGCACATCGACGAAAAGAGCGATTTTTTTCATCGTCTTAGTCTACCAATTTGGCGACAAAATCACGCTTTAACGTCCGTGCCGACATAAAAAAACAGCCGGCGGCGAGAATGAACCAGCAGACTGTCAACGAGATAGACTGCTTGAGGCCGGTCGAATTTGCCAGATCGCATATCGAGCGCTGTGCCGCGTCCAGATCGACGGCGTTTGCCAGACACGTAGCTGATGTCAACTGCCCGGTGATATCCAGTTCAACGAGTTGCTGACGCATAAAAAAGTCGCTCATAAAACCGACAAAATAAGGCCCCAACCCATTGCCCACAAGGGAAACAGCAATCAATAGAATAGCGATCGCCGCCGCGCGCGAGCGATTGCTTACCACGCCCTGACCAATATTGTACTGAGCACCCAAGTATGCGTAGTGACAGGTTGCACCTATGCCCCAGAGAATAAATAGGGTATTTAGATCGTCGACATAAAACGCCAAAATATACGCCGGCACCGCCACCAGCAATCCCACCGCCGGAACCCAAGCCACTGCGGTCTGCGAGTAGGGGGTTAATTTTTCGGTAATGTAACCGCCTAAAAAAGTACCCAGTGCCGCCAATAAAGACAGCGGCGCGCCAAATTGTATCGCTGCATCCCTGACGCTCAAACCGTGTTCACGCTGCAAAAACGGCGCCTGAAAGCTGATCAGACCATAACCGACGAACGCGACCATCGAAGCTCCAGCGGTCATCCACCAAAACGTGGGTTTGTGCTTTAATTCACGAAAAGCCACCAGCCAATCCTGCGATTCAGTCGCTGCTGAGTCCGGCGGATCTGAGTACCCGCGCGGCGGTTCTTCAATGGCCATATACACCCACAGCGCGACCGCAATACCGGGTAATCCAACGGCCACAAAGGCGATCCGCCAGCCCTCTACCGAGCTCCAGTCAAGCCAGCCAAAAAGTCCAGCCAAACCGATGCCGGCGACCCATGCACCCACATCGGCGCCCTCCATCTGCGCTAGTGGGCCGCCAAAAAGGTTGGCTAACACACCACCCAAGGTCACACCCATTGAATAGATCCCAATCGCGGTAGCGCGCTTGCGGGCGATAAAGTAATCACCAATAATCGAGTTCGCTGGCGGCG
Source organism: uncultured Cellvibrionales bacterium (assembly GCA_937920185.1). Classification (GTDB taxonomy): domain Bacteria; phylum Pseudomonadota; class Gammaproteobacteria; order Pseudomonadales; family Porticoccaceae; genus TMED48. The sequence goes on from CALGJN010000253.1 coordinate 13,976, forward strand.
TACACCCAGCCTCCCCCACGGCCACCCCTATGCGAAATGCCAGCAGCGCAAGAAAGCCCGCAGCGAGACCGCATAGAGCGGTCATTAGCGACCACAGCACAATACACACGGCGATGATTTTGACCCGGTTACCGCGGTCAGCCCACAGCGCGATAGGCAATCCCATCAACGCATAAAAAATGGCAAACGGCGGGCCATACAAAAGCCCCCATTGCGCATCGGTCAAACCAAAGGAGTCTATAATTGGCTGCGCGACCACAGCAATAAGCGTTCGATCGATAAAATTGAGCGTGTAAACCAGCATCAACAATAACAACACATAGTTGCGATACCCGGGTGTGCCATAACCGGTCAGGTGGCCATCGGGCGATGGTGCTGATGAAGTCCTCATTGTCGGTTTGCCTTATAGTGTCGGGGTGCTCATCGGCGCCATTGTCGAGGAGTCAATCTTTTGTCGCCAGCAGTGTAACGTGGGTAGCGCCCAGATCTCAAACCGACCGATCAGTAAAGACGCCGTGACAACCTGACGCGGTCGTCATCGCGCAAACACTGCGCGATTGATCAAACCGCTACCCCTGGCACTCGCATTGCCGCCAAAAACATCGCGCACAACGCTCTGTCGCTCTCCTGCCAGCGGTGATCCACGCGGTGTAAAACTCGAACAAACAATCGGCACGAAGCGTTTATCGCTCGATCATGAGCGCTCAATGACGCATCCGCCCGCGGGTCACCCGACCCACTTTCGAGGACTGTCCGGCGTATTAAAATACCGCTTTTGTCGCCTTAAACGCTTGCGATCAGCGCATCGAACGCCTAGGCTTAAAAAAAATCTAACGCCGGGCATGGGTACATTGAGCATAATACAATCGAAGAGCGGCTACCCAACAGGCGGTGGTCACCTATGAGGAGATTATCACCTATGAGGAGGTTATCACCTATGCGGCGGTTATCACCTATGCGAATGGGGAAAATATGCCTGATGGTTGCGACCCTGATGATAATCGGCGGCGGTTATTTTTATCCCAAAATGATCGCGCTCAAGTCCGTCGCACAACTTTTCGACTCGCGTTACATCGTTGAAAATTTTCGCTCTGCTAAGACTCTGTGGCCAAGCACAGGCTTAACCGCATCGCCCACACCCCGACCCTACCCAGAGCGATTATCGAACGCCCTGCCCGAGGACTTTAACCACGCAGGCAAAACCTATAGCAGCGCACGATTCCTCGACGATTCTTGGACCACCGGCCTGCTGGTGATACAAGACGATGCGCTCATTTACGAAAACTATTACTTGGGCAATAGCGTTTCGACGCAACTTATCTCGTGGTCGGTGGCCAAGTCTTTTATCTCGGCGCTGATCGGCATTGCCGTCGACGAGGGTCAGATTGCCAGCATCGAGGAGACTGTGGATCTTTATGCCCCCGAGTTGATCGGATCGGGTTATCAGGGTGTGCGCATTAAAGATGTTCTGCAGATGTCATCGGGTATTGGCTTTGACGAGGACTACGCTGATTTTAACAGCGACATCAACCGCTGGGGGCGCGATTTTGCGCTGGGTAACTC
>CALGJN010000254.1:0-3712 GCA_937920185.1 uncultured Cellvibrionales bacterium
CTTATTAAGAATTGATGCTAACAACGCTGCTTATTCTGTACGGTCTTCAGTAATTATAAACCCCATCATTATTGATTAATAACGAAAAAAACTTCTAGCGCTATTCGCCATTGCATAAATTTATGCCGTTTGCGATAGTGATTTGTATCGATCTAAACGGACAAGCACTTCTATGAAAATCTTTCTTATGTTGATGGCTCTTTTTATTAGTCAAAATGCCTTTGCATCGCTTTTTGATGCGACGCAAAAACTCGCTAAAGCGGGCGATGTGACAGCACAATTCTCGTTAGGCTTGATGTATCTTAAAGGTGAGGTTGTTCCAGAAAATGATGCCAATGCGAGTTATTGGTTCCGCATGGCGGCAAATCAGGGGCATAATGAAGCGGCATTTCAGGCTGGCGTACTCTATGATGAGGGCAAGCGAATACCACAAAGTAATGTGAAAGCCGTCAAATGGTATCGTATGGCAGCTGAGCAGGGACATGCCAAGGCACAATACGAGCTAGGCTTGATGTATCGCAGCGGTCTTGGCGTTATTGCAAATGCCAGAGAGGCTGTTAAGTGGTACAGCAGAGCAGCCAAAAAAGGGCAGGTCAATGCACAGTATAATCTGGCTCATATGTATTTTTACGGCACCGGCATTCCAGAAAACCATGTTCGCTCATATCTCTGGTTTTCAATGGCAAAAACACAGGGTGTAAGGGAAGCCGCCACCTATACTAATAAACTGAGAGTATTAATGACGCGAGAGCAAATGGCTGAAGCCCAGGCGCTAGCAACGCAATGCCATGAGTCAAATTTCAAAGATTGTACCAAAAGCCTGCGCAATGTTTCTGGTGTTAAGCTTAAGCTTTAATGGTCAAAATTATAATATTGTTTATAGACTTTATTCTTTATGCAGACCCTAGTACTGCCAAAGAAGATTTGGATAGGCTAACGTTAGAAACAAAAGCAGGCTTGGAAAAAGAAGGCTTTAGGTAAGTAGGCTTGGGAAAAGCAGGCTTTGGGTAAGTAGGTTTGGGAAAAGCAGGCTTGGAAAAAGTAGGCTTTAGGTAAGTAGGCTTGGGAAAAGTAGGTTTGGGGAAAGTAGGTTTGGGAAAAGCAGGCTTGGAAAAAGTAGGCTGGGGGTTTTAGACAGAGGCAGATACAGTCGCCAAAAGCAGATCAACAGGGGCGAGCGCGAGCGTCTAGGCAGATATTAGCGGCAGCCATAATGCTGCCCCGCAAAGGCCACTTATGAGCGACTGCATTGATGCTGCGGATCACCGGTCAACGGCCTTTGCTGTTTCACCCGAGCATACCCGAGCATACCCGAGTATTGCCAGAGTATTGCCGAGCATCGGCGCGTCGAGCGTGACGGTGGCGCGCCGCTTAGCTCACCAGTCGAGCGCAGTTTTCGAACTCAGATTTTGTGCCAAGCCAAGTCTATAAAACGCCCAGATTATTTTGTCCGGCAACCCAAGCATCGATCTTGGCCTCTAGAACATTGAGGGGCAGGGGGCCATATTTTAAGATTTCATCGTGAAAAGCTCTGATGTCAAAGCCCTCACCCAGCGCGGTTTTGGCCGATTGGCGCAACTGCAAAATCTTTAGCATACCAATTTTATAGGCGGTCGCTTGAGACGGCATAACGACATGCCGCTCGACCATTTTAACCACATCCGACAGCGCGTTTGGGGTGTTGTCGCTGTAGTATTGAATGCCTTTGGCACGGGTCCATCGCTGGCTGTGAATGCCGGTATCCACCACCAGTCGGCAGGCGCGCCATAATTCCATGGCGAGTCGGCCAAAGTCAGAGTAGGGGTCTGAATACATGCCGATTTCTTTCGGCAAAAACTCAGAGTACAGCCCCCAGCCTTCGATATAGGCGGTGTAGCCGCCGAACTTGCGAAATTTTGGCACCTGCTCGAGCTCTTGTTGAATCGCCAGTTGCATGTGGTGACCGGGAATGCCCTCGTGGTAGGCGAGCGCTTCCATTTGGTACGTCGGCATGGCCATCATATCGTACAGGTTGGCGTAGTACAGGCCGGGCCGTGCGCCATCTTCAGAGGGGCGCTGATAAAACGCCTTGCCGGCCGACTGCTCGCGAAAGGCCTCGACCGCTTTCACCTTTAAATCGGCCTTGGGTTGGGTGATAAACAGCTCATCCAAGCGCAGTTTCATGCTATCGATAAGCTCGGTCGCCTCGCTTAAATAGCGCGTTTTACCGGCGTCGTTGTTGGCGTAATAAAACTGCGGATCGTCGCGCATAAACGCCATAAAGGCCTTTAAATCACCCTCAAAGCCCACCTGTTCCTTAATCAAACGCATTTCGCCTTGTATGCGGTCGACCTCTGCTAGGCCGATTTTATGGATTTCATCGGCGGTCAAGTCGGTAGTGGTGGTGCGTTTTAGCGCAACGTTGTAATAGCTATCGCCGTTTTTCCACTTCCATACACCGTCCTCGTTGCTGGCTGTGGCTTCTAATTCCGTCAGGTGGGCAATCAACGACTGATAAGCTGGTTGCACCGAGCCGAGCAACGCCGCGGTGGCGCTGGCCAACAATTTGGCTTTTCCCGCATCGCTGAGATGGGCGCTCTCCATCTCGGCCAGTTGGTCTAATTTTGCCGAAAAATCGGCCAGCAGGGCGCTCGGTTCCCCGTCATCAAAGGGCGCGCCTTTGATAATATTTTGGCTGTCGCGGATCACATGGGGAAAGACAAATTTAGGCGGCACAATATTGGCCGCGGTGCGCGCCTCGATGCCAGCAATCAACTGCTCAAACAGCACGCTGACGCCGTTTAACCTGGCAATGTAGGCCTCGGCATCATCTATGCTGGATATTTTATGTTGATTAATCAACAGTGATACCACGCTCGAATGGCGGCCAAACATCTGATTGACCGGGTAGTTATACAGCCGCCACTGATAGTCTTCAATGTCGTTTTCTAGCGATTGCTCGAGCAGATCGAAGCTCAGGGCAGTCGCGGGGTCTAATTGAGCGCGGTCAAAGGTTTTAAGCTGCTTTAGGTCACGCTGACTGTGTTCCAGCTCTTTGGCTGCGTGCTCATCGCTGAGATCATCCCACTCGCCGAGGCGATCCTTGCGGCCGAGGTAGGTCAAAAACTCGGGGCTGCGCGATAAGCCCTCTTCAAAGATGCGCTCATAAAAAGCGTTTGCGCGCTGAGATTCGGAGGCGATCTGTTGTGTATCCGGCGTTTTAGCAGCACCCGCATCAACCGCGTTTTCAGTTGCCCCGCCAGCCGTCGTTCGCGGGTCGGCCTCGCTGGATTGCTCGGCGGCTGGTCCGCAGGCGCTTAAAATAGCGGCGCCTAGCAGGGCAATAAAGAAAGATTGGCTCATGGGGGAATCCTCATATGTTGATTGATAGCAGTATAAACCACCGATGGCCAAGTACCTCGGTTATCTCAGCCGAATGCCGCTGACTTTTTGCCGGCAAAAACCACGTCCTAAATCGAACTTATTCCCGCAGCGTATATCTTGTGCGCGCGATAAAATAGACAGTTTGGTTTCAAAGGGCCTGTGGTTTTAGGGCGCTGTTGATACTAAAAAGCTGTTGATACTAAAAAGATTTGGCTTTAAGGGCCAGTTAGAGGCCGATATGGTAGGGGGTTCAATGGAATTTAAGGGGGAATTTAAAGGGGACGCTTCCCTTTGGGAATTTATTTAAAGGGGACGCTTCCCTTTAATTGAAGCGTTAAGGAGCAAAAAA
>CALGJN010000255.1:0-1850 GCA_937920185.1 uncultured Cellvibrionales bacterium
AAAAGCTTACCGACCTTGCAAGCGTCGCTGCCGACAGCGGGAAACTTTGATGTCGAATTGGTCGTTCAGTCGAGCGATAGCCCGGAAAACATGATGCCGCATGCTGAGGCAATGGTGGCTGCTGCCTATGCCAGTGGCGCTTTTATGTACGCCGATAGTGACTTGCGTATCGATCTGCCGCAGGCACATTTTAATATCGACCGCGATCGGGCGTCGGATTTAGGCTTCACTGTTGCAGAGATCGACCGTCAACTGAGCGTATTGCTGTCGGGCGACTACGTCAATCGATTTGATTTTGATGGTAAAGCTTATCAGGTTATCCCGATGCTCGAGGGTCTCGATAGACGTGATCCAGACAGCTTGTTGAGGCTAAAGTTACGCAGCCCCACTGGAGACCTTATTTCCCTGTCGTCTATAGCTACTTTGGAGCGCATTGCTGCGCCGCGGTTTTTGACACGATTCGAACGCAAAAATTCTTTTCGCGTGTTTGGTGCGGTGATCCCAGGCATCACTAAGGAGCATGCATTAACGGCTCTGGAAGAGTCTGCCGAGAGGATCCTGCCTCCAGAATACAGCATTGATTATGCTGGTGAATCGCGCCAACTGCGCACGGAAGGGAATACCTTGTTAAGTGTTCTCGGGGCTGCTTTGGTGGTGGTTTTCTTTGTCTTAGCGGTTCAGTTCAATAGTTTTCGAGATCCATTAATTGTTTTAGTGGGTTCTGTGCCGCTTGCTTTTTCCGGGGCGCTGCTATTCACGTTTCTCGATCTCACCAGTATCAATATTTATTCTCAGGTCGGCTTTATTACGCTTGCCGGACTGATATCTAAAAATGCCATATTGATCGTAGAGTTCACTAATCAATTGCAGGCTGCTGGTCACAGCCGATTGGAGGCGATCAAAGAGGGCGCAGTGACCCGACTAAGGCCGGTGTTAATGACCACTGGGGCAACCGTTTTTGGCCATTTCCCACTGGTTTTAGTGAGTGGTGCGGGGGCTGAGGCGCGCAACAGTATCGGTATAATTCTAGTCGCCGGTATGTTGGTGGGCACGCTATTCACCCTGTTTGTTTTGCCTAGCGTATATTTATGGTTATCGTCGGACCACCACGTAACTGAAGACCCCGTTGTGGGCACGCCCTGAACGCGGTGCCGCTCAGGGTTGGCATGTTGCGTATATTTTTGAAGACCTGATCGCTGCCCAGAAACGCTGGCCTATCGGTGGCAATTCACGGATGTCAGCGGCGGTAGATAACCGGCGTGGGCGACCGATGCGCTAGGGTTTGAAATCATTTCATTCGAGTGTGAACCCACCCGACGCTGGTGTAATCTTAGCGACATAGGCCTCTTCGGCGGGGCGTGAACTAGTTGTGGTTTTTACCAGCCCGCTGAGTATAAATTCGCCGACAGTGCCGGGCTTAGGGGGCGGTAAATGAGTATGCCCAATTCATCGAGTACTGCGTCGATATGGTTGCGATGGAGACCGTTCTGGGAGGCTAGTTCATCGATGACTTGGACTTTGTTGTAACGCTGTTGGATTGTCGCCAAGGCGATTCCCTTGGCACTTTTACCTTGCGCTTTTTACGCCTTGGGCGTTCGGGTAGGACGCTTATTATGCAACAATCCCGCGTCGTGGCTAAGGTGATCATGGCTTTATATCAGCCAGACAAACTCAATATCGCAGCCCTCGGCAATCAGGTGTCGCTGTTGCAGGTGCAGCATGTGGCGCGCTTCAAAACGGATCCGGCTTGGCCGCGCCCCGTTTCAGGCGCAGCGGCTGCCGCTGAATATCAGCTCGGTGTTTTGAACCACCGCCTTGCAGACTTACGCGCAGCCCTCGCACAACATGGG
>CALGJN010000256.1:0-9791 GCA_937920185.1 uncultured Cellvibrionales bacterium
TTGATTACACCAGTGCCTTGGGCAATGGCAGTTATGTTGATCCAGCCAATCCGACTGCGGCCGAGATTCAGGCGGTGATCGATGCGGCGAATGCGGGTTATACAGCAGCGGCTGAAAGCGCGGTGGGCGCAGTGATAAACGGCAGTGGTACTGCTGTTGCGGTGACCCCTGAGCAATTGAACAGCATTGCGGGCGTGGGCGGTTCTGTTGCGGGTATTGATTACACCAGCGCCCTTGCCAATGGTAGTTATGTTGATCCAGCCAATCCGACTGCGGCCGAGCTTCAGGCGGCCATCGACAACGTCAATGTATCCTACCTATTACTGGTCGTGCCCCCAGATATTCAGTTGGCGGCGACCGGCCGGCTGACTCAAGTTGCCCTTGGCGATGCCTCGGCAACCGATGTGAATGGCGATCCGGTTGCGGTTGAAGCGAACAATTACGGGCCGTTTTTATCCGGCAGCAGCGAGGTACTTTGGACCGCGATAAGCGCCAACGGCACACCGGCGATTGCGGTGCAACGAGTACAGATTGAACCGCAAGTGATGGTGTCAGCGCCGATTCTGGCGACCGAGGGCTCGACAATCGACCTGGTGGTGCGCCTGAGCGGCGCGGCGGTGAATTATCCGGTGACTATTCCCTATCAGCTTGCGGGCACCGCGACCGTGGATGTCGACTATAGCAGTGACGAGTCACTGGGATCCTTTGTGATCTTTACCGGTGCAGAGGCGCGCTTCCCGATTCAGATCATCGCCGATGATCAAGATGAAAATGACGAGAGCCTAATCTTGAGTTTGGGTACCCCAGTGAACGCGGTAATGGGTGCTGTTAGCGAGCAGACAATCACTCTGACGGAAAGCAATATCGCACCCGAAGTCGAATTTCAGGTGACCCAGGGATCGCCAGCCGAGCAGACCATCGTGATTGCGCGGGATAATGGCCCGGTTCAAGTCACCGCCATCACCCGCGATGCAAACGGTGATGGTGTGACTTTGGAATGGTCCGCTGAGACGCTCAATAATCTCCCCGGTGCGAGCGCTGACGGCGCGCAGTTAAGTTTCGATCCGTTTGATCTGGCAGGCCCGACGACGACGATTACCGCCACCGTTGTGGATGACAATGTCGCCAGCTTAACCACCCGTGGCCGCGTAGTATTGCGCTTAGAGGACGGATCTGGCCTACTCGCCGGCGGTATCGATACCGACGCCGATGGTATTTTGGATAGCGCCGAGCGGGCTGCCGACGACGACGGCGATCGCATCCCCAACTACATCGACAATGGCACGGCGAGTAATGTCATGTTGCTCCGCGATGCCGATACCGACAATCAATTGCCGGCATATTTGGAGAATACGGTAGCCCAGTTGTCCAACGCATTGCAGACCCAATCCGGCACCACGATTGCCCTCGGCGAACTGGCCTTTGCATTGGCCAGCGACAACGACTACACCGCCGGATTAACTCAGGCACAGTTGCAGGCGGCGAGTATTGAATCCGACAGCGCCTACACCTACCCCAATGATCTGATCGATTTTGAGGTTACTGGTTTGGCCGCGGGCGCAGCCTACCGAGTGATCGTTCCATTACAACACCCGCTGACAACCGGTACCGTCTATCGCAAGTATGCTGGCAGCGAGCTGGGTTGGCAGAATTTTGTCGAAAATGCCAGCAATCAACTGTGGTCAGCACTCGGCAATGGAGGCGCCTGCCCAGATATCTTTAGTGCCGATTACACTCAGGGCCTGACGATTGGTGATCGATGCCTGATGTTGATGATCGAGGATGGCGGGGCGAACGATACCGATGGTGTCGCCGATGGCGTGCTGACTGATCCCGGCGGTATCGCGATCTCCGACAACCCCGATGCCGATCAGAGTGCAGTAGTATTTGATCGCGGCAGCATCGTTGCAGACGGGTTCGATCAGGTCGCGGTGACCGTGACCGTGGCGAGTATGAGCGGCGCTCCGCTGGCCGGTTTGACGGTTGCCCTTGGCGATTGTGATGACTGTAATCGTTTCAGTGCTCTACCCTTTACCGACCGCGGTAACGGTGTTTATGAGTCGGTTATGGTGCGCTCGGGTTCGGTCGACGATGCGTCTGCAACGCTCTATTTCTCGGTCACCGATGGCGCCAATATCATCCAGTTGGGGCCAGTGGAATTGACCGTCACATCGCCGCCCTCGCCGAGTGGTGGTTGTACGGTGGGCGATGCCCGATCGGCCGACAGCACGCTGTTACTGCTGTTGTTACTGAGCGTATTAAGCATCTGGCGTCGCCGCTATCGCCCGCCGATGGTGTTTTAGTCGCGCCCGCACAAGCACCCGTTCGGGTGCTGCAGTGACGCTGTTTTGCCATCACCGGTCTAGCACGATGGCAAAACAGCGGCGTTTATTGCCGTTGAACCCCTCTACAGGCGCTGTACAATCAGAGTACAATGCGGCTTTAGATATCGTTGCAAAGGGTCGTTGGATTGAAGGCGCTGCTGGTAGTTTTTAGGCTGTTGTTGTTGATGCTCGTGGTGCTGCTTGGCGCGACGTTCGCGCTGTACAACGATCAACCGGTGAGTCTCAGCTTTGTGCTGTTCGAGACGGTCGACGCGAGTTTTGGGTTGTGGCTGCTGGTGTTCCTGTTTGCCGGCGTGCTGTTGGGCATAGCGTCGAGCGCTGTGGCGTTATTTCAATACCGGCGGCGCTGGGCGCGGGCCAATAAACAGTTGCTCGCGGCGCAGCGCAACGCTGAGCTTGAGTCGCCCGACTCGACTCAGTTGGCAGTCAAGGACTAGACTATGATCGAGGCTAAGATTATTGTCGCTTTGGATTATTCGTCGCGCGCAGATGCGCTGGCGTTGGTCGATCAGTTGCACCCGAGCGCCTGCCGACTCAAGGTGGGCAAAGAGTTATTTACTCATGCCGGGCCGGGCATGGTGCAAGCACTGGTCGAACGCGGCTATGACGTCTTTCTCGACCTTAAATTCCATGATATTCCCAACACCACCGCCAAAGCGGTGCGTGCAGCGGCAGAGATGGGCGTTTGGATGACCAACGTTCACGCGCTCGGCGGTAGTCGAATGATGACGCAGGCGAAACAGGCGCTGCAGCAATGCGGCAGCGATATGCTGTTGATTGGAGTGACGGTATTGACCAGCATGGATGATTCGGATTTGCGCGAGTCTGGGGTACAGCGCAACGTTGCCGAGCAGGTGTTGCACTTGGCGCGCGCGGCACAGAACGCGGGTCTAGACGGTGTGGTCTGCTCGGCGCAAGAAGCCGAGGCACTCAAGGCCCACTGCGGACAGGATTTTCTGTTGGTGACACCCGGTATTCGCTTGGCCGATGGTGCGACTGACGATCAACGGCGGGTGGTCACCCCAGTGGATGCGGTGGCGATGGGCAGCGACTACTTGGTGATCGGGCGCTCGATCACCAAATCGCCGTCGCCGCTAGCGACGCTGCAACAGATCAACCAATCGCTAGCAAGCGCATAAACCCCCAATTTAAATCCCCGGCACGGTGTTGGCATTTGTTTCGCGCTGGTGCGGCTTGGCGATAGCGCTAGATTAACCGACGACGAGAAAAAAGCCGGCGTTGTAGACGCTGTGAATCAACGTGGGAGCGACGATGTTTCTGTAGCGCTCGTAAGCATAGCCAAACACCAGCGACGGAAAAAAAGTCGCCATAGCCCACAGCGGCGGGTGATTGATCAGGTGGAATAACGCAAAGATCAGGCTGGTGATCAGATTGGCCGCGCTGATAAGCCGCCAACGACGGCTAATACTGTGCGCGATCATGGGCTGTAATAGGCCGCGAAACAGGGTTTCTTCGAGCGCCGGAAAAAGCACGATAGCGCTGGTTAGGGCCAACACTCCGCCCTCATAACCGGCTTGTTCAGGGCGATAAAGCCACCCCAATACCGGCACGCACAGCGCCAGTAATAGATAGAAAATGGGGTCGGTGTAAAATCGCGACATAGCCGCTCCAAGGCGTTTTATGCGGGGATGCAGTGACGTTGAGTGGTACCCACGCAGTATATCAAGATTGGCGATGAACCACTCGTCGAGAGTTACCCGATGATCGGTGGTTGGCGAGGTGCGCATCCAAACCCCGATAGTGTTGTCAAATGACTACTGACATTGGTTTGGGCTTGCGCCGCGCAGGGTCGACGGCATAGCATATTCTGGAGTTCTGGAGTTCTGGAGTTCTGGAGTTCTGGAGTTCTGGAGTTCTGGAGTTCTGGGGGGGGGCAAGGTCGGTGATTTGCCCGCAGGTCCAGTCTCACAGCGCATTGCGCGGTTTAAAGGGTTTTGGCTGCGGCATAAATTTTATAGCGCACCGAGCGGGTAATCAGACGCCGCATGCGCTGTAAACTGAGATCGAGTTGTTGTTGATCGAGGCGTAAATCACCCCTTAAAAAGGTCGTTTTTAGGCTGTCGTGGTCGATAACGATGCGGTAGATGGAACTGACCCATTGGGCTCGGCCGCGGCGATCGATCTCGACTCGACCGATCTCGCTGAGAAAGGCGCAGTTCCACACGAATTTCGGTGGCATATTGATATAAATGTAATTGGTAATAGACGTCTTCATCGACTCTCTTAATCTGCGTGTAGTTTGCGTCTAGTCTGCCTGTTTTGCTTTGGCGTGCTGAATAGTATTGAGTATAAGTTGAATAAGCCTTTATTTGAAGGGGTCTAGAGGTTCTGCGTCGCTGCTTGCGAGTGGCATTGGCGCGTTGATTTGTCGCTTTTTCTAGAGGATTTCAGCAACGTTTACCTGGGCTAAAGGGGTCATCATGACAGCCGGGCAAGTGCTACCCCAGTGGGGTGATTGCGCAGTGAATTTGTTACACTTGCGGTCAAATGGACTGGTGCGCTGTTACGTCGCGAAGATTGGGTAGATAAAGTGTTTTATAAGGTGTTGCATGGCAGAGCAGTTAAATTTACCGCGAAATAATCGCCAAAAGCGCGATGCAGAAGCTCTAGATTCAGAAGCTCTAGATGCAGAAGCTCTTGATTCAAAGCTTTTGGAAGCAGATAAAAGCTGTTTCGAGTATTCGGCTTCAGAAGCCAAAGGTTTAGACATCAGGGGTTTAGACATCAAGGGTTCAGATATGATGGGCGACACCGCGGCCTACGTCGCCTGCGCGCTGTATAAATTTGTCGCGCTGAGCGATTTTCAAGCGCTGCGCGGCCCGTTGCTGCAACAGATGCGCGACCATCAGGTATTTGGTACTTTGCTGTTGGCGCAAGAGGGGATCAATGGCACCATCGCCGGCACTCAAGCAGCCATTGATCGGGTGTTGGCATGGTTGGCGGAGCAACCCGGTTTGGATGGGATTGAGATCAAGCAATCCTTTCACCATGAAATTCCATTTTATCGCGCCAAGGTCAAGCTAAAACGCGAAATCGTTACCATGGGCGTGGAGGGAATCGACCCCCAGCAATCGGCCGGCACCTACATCGAGCCCGAACAGTGGAATGCGCTGATCAGCGATCCAGACGTACTGGTGGTGGATACGCGCAATGATTACGAGGTGAAAATTGGCAGCTTTGCCAATGCGGTCGATCCGCAAACGACCAACTTTAGAGATTTTCCCGCTTGGGTCGATAAAAACCTGCACCCCGGCGAGCACAAAAAGGTGGCGATGTTTTGCACCGGCGGTATTCGCTGCGAAAAATCGACCGCCTATTTGAAAGAGCGCGGTTTCGGCGACGTTTATCATCTGCGTGGTGGGATCCTCAACTATCTGAAAAAAGTACCGCAACAGCAGTCGCTCTGGCACGGGGAGTGCTTTGTGTTCGATAATCGGGTAGCGGTCGATCACGCGCTACAGCGCGGATCTTACGACCAGTGTCACGCCTGTCGAATGCCGATCACCGAAGAGGATAAAGCCCGCACTGAATACCTTGAAGGGCGCGCTTGTCATCACTGCATTGATCATCGCGATAGTCAGCAGCAGCAGCGTGCGGATGAGCGCCAAAAGCAGGTGTCGCTGGCCAAGTTGCGCGGTGAAGAACACATTGGCGATGCCGCAGCGTACCACACCGAACGTCGCCGACTAGCCAAGAAGGCGCAAAAAAACTTGCAAAAAATAGCTTCAAAAGCAGCTCAAAAAGACCAATAAAAAAACTAAACGGCGGTTCACCAGTGAGGCTTTGAGGTCGACCATTATCGGTGGGCTAGCGGGCTGGTTGGCTGGCGACGTGCTCAAAAGGAATGCACCAAGGCTGCAGGTCGGCGGGGCTTGTAGAGCATTGCCTTGAAAGTTGGCGGTTTGGTTAGTTTACAGACGTCGATGCTGGGCGATGGGCATGCGCGCGCGGATCGTCGCTAGAGACGATAGATCGATGTCGGCGACCACTAGACCCTCGCCCTTGTCGATCCTCTGCAGCACCCGGCCCCATGGGTCGATGATCATCGATTCGCCCCAAGTACGCAGTTTACCGCCGTGGTGACCGCCCTGATTCGCCGCGACGACAAAACATTGGCATTCGATGGCGCGCGCGCGGAGAAGAATTTCCCAGTGATCGCGCCCAGTGGCCTCGACAAACGCCGACGGCACCACCATCACACCGGCGCCGCGCTTGACCAGTTCGATGTAGAGTTCGGCGAAGCGCAGGTCGTAACATACCGAAAGGCCGATACCTCCCCAGGGGCTGTCGAAGGTGACCGGATGATCGCCATGCAAAAAATCGTCGGATTCTCGATAGCGTTTGTGGCTGTCGCTGACGTCGACATCAAACAAATGAATTTTGGCGTAGTGACAACGTATCTGCCCGTTGTTGTCAAACACCACCGTCACCGCCTGTGGTTTGCTGGTTTGATTCGCGGTTGAAACCGTCGCCGGGGGGATACTCAGAGGATAGGTGCCGGCGACAATCCACAGGTTGAGCCGTTTGGCCAGATCGGCGAATGTGCGTAAAAAGTGCTCTTGGCTCTCAATCGACGGGCGATGCCGGTTGCCGTAAGTGACAAAATTTTCAGGAACAACCGCCATCTCGGCACCGGCCCGATGGGCCTCGGTCAGCAATCTTTCTGCGGTGGCCAGGTTGGTGTCTTGGTCGCGGCTACTGACCATTTGAATCGCGGCGACGCGTAGGTTTTGGCGTTGGATTGGTTTGGCATTGGACATCTTAGAGTGGCTTCAGGTTACGCAATTCGCGATTATCTTGGTCGTCTAACCACTGATCGCTATCGATCTCGAAAAATTCGTCGACATGATTGTCTTTGGCAGAATTTGCAGTGCGTTGTTTTATCGTCTGCAGGGCAATGTTGATTTTTATGAGTTCGCTATGATTTTCTGCCATATCGCGCTGCACAGTATCCAGCGCCCGTTGCATCGTGCGCAGTTGTTGTTGGAGCGCCGCCGCGAGAGCCGAAAAAATGACGAACAGTGCACCTAGAAGTAACGCAGTGTCGGGCATAGGACAATCCCTCTGTGGTATTTTGGCGGTGATTGGAATTTTCTGGCAGTGGTTGTAAGCTTGATCTAGGCGATGCCGGCCAACCCACTAGTGCTGTGGTTAAGCATAACGTAGACATGCAACCATTTCCAACTGCTCCGAGAACTCGATCTGCTCACTCATATGCAATCGCTAGCCTGTAAAGGAGACTCGAAGTTCCCCGGCGCGTGTCCGGTATCATGCTGCGGCAATCGCTGTTTTAGCATAAAACTGATAGCGTTTAACCGAGGTCGATAACATGTAAATTAGTTGGCGCGCCTTGCGCGGAAGTTATCTAATGATAGCGAAATTGAAAATAATGTACCTTTATGGGTGAAATAATTCTGGTAAATAAGAATCATTCGTGGCAACTTGCATGCTGAGTGGTGTACGTTAGTTGTTGTCTGCTTTTTTGAGGTTTATGAGTCTGTGTAACAACGTGCCATGAAGCTGTCAGTCAACCATTTGAAGCATGAGGCATTTTTCCGCTTTCCGCCTACAAGTTCACCGGTACTAAAATAGTCTATGCGAAGATGGGAGTCTGACAAGACTCTATTAAAAGGTAGGTAGGCGTGTTATGAATGGTATCCCCAAGCTCCAGTTAGCATTCTTGTTGATGCTTTGCTTTTGTCTTGTATTTACTTATCAGTATCTCGGGATACTGCCTGCTGTGCTTAGTGCGATTTTAGTGTGTGCGCTGTTTGTCGGCCGTTTAGCAACTGCCATTACCTTGTTTGTGGGTGTTGTGTTGTTCTCTATGTACCGCATCGGTATAGCGATTGATCCCAATTCTTTGGCTTTTGTGGCTGCCGGGGGGAGCGCTTATTTGCTGGCCGGCAATCAGCGATTAACGTATCGGCTTGACAATTTTGGCCAGGGTGCCGTGTATGCCGGTTGGATGGGTTCGCTGCTTTGGTTGATGAATTTAGCGATCGACTTTAATACAATTACGTCGGTTGTGGGTGCTGATATTGCGGTCATGCTGTCGCCGTTACTCTATGGCTACGTTGTGCAGGGAGTTTGTGAGATGAGCGTAAAGATGTTGGAGACTGACGCAGATGACCAAGATGACTATTTTGGTAAATAGCGATTTACAGCAAAAATGACCGGGTTAAAAATACCCTAGGTACATGTTGGATAGAGCAAGTAAACCTGTGATTAAAAACCCTTTTAGTTCAACACCCTTTTAGTTCAACACGCTTTTGGTTCAACACGCTTTGATGCAGCATCCTTTGATTCAACACCCTTTTCGTTAAACACTTCTTTGGTTGTGAAATGGCCAGGCTAAGTAGCCGTCATAGGGTGCAGTGGATCGTTTATTGCATCGACCCATTAGCGCGGTGACTGTTTATTGTTGGTACGACTTATTATTGGTGCGACTTATTGTTAGTGCGATTTATTATTGGGACAAAGCGTGCCGATCGATCGAGGCAATAGAGGTGTTCCCAGTCAGCGCCATAGCAACGCGCATTTCGTCCTGTAACAATGACAGCATATGCGCAACGCCGCGCTCGCCATCGGCAGCGAGTGCATAGCACCAGGCCCGACCAAGCATCACACCATCGGCGCCCAGCGCCAGCATTCGCACCACGTCAAGGCCGCTTTCGATACCCCCGTCGGCTAGAACGGTCAGATCGCCGGCGATTCGGTCGACGATGGCCGGCAGCGCACGCGTCGTCGACAGCGCACCATCCAGTTGCCGGCCACCGTGGTTGGAGACGACGATGCCATCGACCCCCGAAGTCAACGCTTGCTGCGCATCTTGGCTATCGAGAATACCCTTGAGAACGATTTTTCCGGGCCAGTGGGCACGGATAAACTCCACCGCATCCCAGCTAGTCGAGGCGTCAAAATTTTCCGAAATCCAGCGCTGATAGTCGGCCAAACTGGCTTTTTGGCTAAATATTGAGGTCAAATTGCCGAGCGTATGGGGGCCGCCTAACAGTCCCACGTCCCACAGCCATCGTGGCCGCATCAGCAGTTGCTGCAAGCGGTACAACTGGTTGCCGATGTTCGCCGGAGCGGTCATGCCCGACCGATAGTCGCGATAGCGAGAGCCGACAACGGGCAGATCAACGGTCATGATCAAGGTGGTACAACCAGCGTGCTCGACCCGTTGCAGCAGGTCGGTGATAAATCCGCGATCCTTGAGCATATAGAGTTGAAACCAAGGCGGTTGCTCGACGGCGGCGGTGACTTCTTCGATGGAACACAGCGACACAGTAGATAGCGTAAATGGAATATTGTGCGTCTGCGCTGCCCGCGCTGCCAGAACCTCGCCACGACGTCGGTTTATGCCCGCCAAACCGACCGGCGCGAGCGCCACTGGCATGCTATAGCTATCGCCAAACAGGT
>CALGJN010000257.1:0-6754 GCA_937920185.1 uncultured Cellvibrionales bacterium
TTTTTCGCAAACTCTATCACAACCCTACATAGTCGCGCGCATGACCGAACTGCTGCTCGCCGACGGGCCACTCGATCGGGTGTTAGAGATTGGCACCGGGTCGGGTTATCAGACCACCATACTGGCACAATTGGTCGGTCAGGTTTACACCGTAGAGCGAATAGAGCCCCTCCTCATAAAAGCCAAAGCGCGCTTTCGAAAGCTGGGCCTTCGCGGCATTACTTCGGCACTCTCCGACGGTAGTTTTGGTTGGCAGGAGCAAGCCCCCTTCAATGGTATCATTACCACCGCTGCGCCCCAGCAGGTGCCCGACGATCTCCTGCGGCAATTGGCCCCCAACGGTATCTTGGTGATCCCAGTCGGCAATGGTCGCGAGCAAGAACTGCGGGTGTTGAAGCGCGATGGAGACTCTTATGAATTTGATGAAGAGATCGTCGAACCGGTCAAATTTGTACCCCTTTTGGGGGGACTGTCCCGTTAGCTGGACGGTCGTCTTGAACAGTTGAAGCGATTTTCCTGGACCGCTCTGTTTGCCAAGGGCATGGCCATGGGTGTTGCCGATTTGGTGCCGGGTGTGTCGGGTGGTACCGTGGCGCTAATCACCGGCATTTATGGCGAGTTGCTCGAGAGCATTAAATCTATCGATGGCAACGCCCTAAAAACCCTCAGGCGAGACGGTATCGCAGCGGCATGGCGCGCCATCAATGGCACTTGGTTGACTACCCTGGTTGCCGGCATGGTGACGAGTGCGCTGTTGCTGGCTGGATTGATCGACTATTTGCTCGATGCCCACGGACTGCCGCTATGGTCTTTTTTTAGCGGCGTGATCGGCGCATCTGCGATCCTGCTGCTGCGCCGATACCGACCCACCTATTGGCATCATTGGTTTCTCCTGATCTGTGGAGTCCACGCTGCGCTGGCGTTGTCCACGTTGCCGCCCATGGCGTTGCAGAGCGGTTACACAAGTTTGTTTTTTGCCGGATCGATGGCCTTTTGTGCGATGATTTTGCCGGGGCTGTCGGGAACCTTGATTTTGGTCGCGCTGGGTCTTTATCCAACGATAATTGCCGCGATTGCGCATTTTCAATTGGATATCCTTGCGGCGTTTGGCGCCGGAGGAATACTCGGGCTGTTACTTTTCAGCCGCTTATTATCCTGGTTGATGCGGGCGCACCAAACTGCCTTAATGGCCACCATGTGCGGTTTTCTCATCGGCAGCCTGAATCTCGTTTGGCCGTGGCGGTACCGCCCAGAATTTGCGGATGAACCTTCCTTGCCAGTTGGCATGATCAACCTACTGCCGAAGCAATACGCAGAATTGGCACAGATTGATCCGGCCACGTCAGAATGTCTTGCGTTTGCCCTTTTGGGTTTGCTTTTGGTTGCGGGTTTCGACTATGTTAGTCGTCGATCGGAGGGTTAAGCCATTTAGGATGGTCAAGGTGCGCGCTTTATTGCAGATGTTTCCAGTGATCTTTTTGACCGCCTTGGTTGGCTGTAGCCAGCAACCTGCGTCGCTATCTAGCCTTGAGGTGCCGCGCTTGCAAGTCATCGATACCCACCCTGTGGTACGCGGTGAAACGCTGTATTCAATCGCCTGGAAATACGATTTGAACGTCGTGACTCTGGCGCGGGTAAATGGTATTTCGACCACCGCTACGATTCACCCTGGGCAGGTCTTGAGCTTGGATTCTAGCCCCAGTGCTGTGTCAAAAACCGCTCGCGTGACCAGCAAAGTAACCCCAGCTGCAGCAGGCGAAGCAACTCAAGCGGTCGCCGATAGCCCTGCGCGCCCAACCACCGGCGGTGCTGCGCCGCGAGCTGCCGTAGTGACCAACGTACCCCCGCCAACAACGGCTCGACGTGCCGCATCGCCAGCGACTGACAGCAACGCGGCCGGCAATTCCCAGCGCCAATGGCGGTGGCCGGTTCGCGGCAAAGTAGTCGAGGCTTTTAACATCGCCAAGTTGCGCAAGGGCATCAAAATTAAAGCGCTAGCTAGGGCCGCTGTGCGCTCGTCCGCGCCGGGAGAAATAGTCTATGCAGGAAATGGATTGAGAGGTTACGGAAAATTGGTTATCATTAAACACTCGGAGTTGTTGCTTAGCGCCTACGCGCACAACGATGAGATACTGGTCAGGGAGGGCCAGCGAGTCGATACCATGCAGATAATATCGAAGCTAGGATCGTCGGGAACGTTATATTTTGAAATTAGAAAAGATGGGAAACCGGTGGATCCGGTGTCCTATCTGAATCAGTAAGCGGCGCAGAGGCGTCGTTGCGGGTTGCCAGGAAGGCGACTTTAGATGGATTTAAATGCAAAGGAGATGCATTCAGATATGGAAAATCTATTCGACAAAGATACAACCAAAAACGCAATCAAAAAAGCCACGACTGCTCGGGCCACGGGTTCGGTCAGTCTCGACATCACTGCCTTGTACCTCAAAGAAATCGGCCGAGCACCGCTGTTGACGGCGGAAGAAGAAGTCGCCTGTGCAAGACGCTGTCGCGAGGGCGACAAGGCGGCGAAAACCAAACTAATTGAGAGTAATTTGCGCTTGGTGGTTAAAATAGCGCGGCGCTACATCAATCGTGGGCTCGATTTATTGGATTTGATCGAAGAGGGCAACCTTGGTTTACTGCGCGCTGTGGATAAATTTGATCCCGAATTGGGCTATCGTTTTTCCACCTATGGCACTTGGTGGATTAGACAGATGATCGAGCGCGGTTTGATGAATCAATCGCGCACAATTCGAATGCCGGTGCACGTCGTAAAGGAACTCAACCATTGCCTACGAGCATCGCGTGAGTTGTTGCAGTCTGGTGAAAAGGAACCTACGGTAGCCGAAATAGCCGCCGTGGTCGACAAGCCCGAAGCCGATGTATGCGATCTTTTGGCTGTCAGTCACCGCGTTTCGCCGGTGAATTTAGACGTTGAAGATGCCTTAAAGTACGACAGTTACAGCGTGGGTACGACGCCATACAATAATCCAGAAAAGTGCGCTGAAGACGATAATTTTCTGGAAATGTTAAACGCGTTGCTGTTGGATTTGCCAGAGAAGCAGAAACAGGTGTTGGTGCGTCGCTTTGGATTGCTCAATCATCGTCAAGAGACATTGCAGCAGGTTGGAGCCGAAGTCGGCTTGACCTGTGAGCGCGTTCGGCAGATACAGAAAGATGCACTACACCGCCTTAAAACATTGATTAGAGATCACGGGCTCAATTGCGAAATGCTCTTGAGCCCCCAATAGTCTCGAATTGCGAAGTTAGCCCGCGGTGTAGCGATCGCGCGATGCGATGATTTCTGCGCGTGCGGCCGCTGCGTCATCCCAACCATCGACCTTGACCCACTTGCCAGGTTCCAGCGCCTTGTAATTTTCGAAGTAGTGGACGATTTGTTTGATCAACAGGTCAGGAAGATCGCCATACTCCATGACATGGTCATAAAGTTTGGTTAGCTTGGTGTGCGGAACGGCTAGGAGTTTTGCGTCGATTCCCGATTCATCGCTCATTTTAAGGACGCCTACAACGCGACTGCGGATGACGGATCCGGGCATGACCGGGTAGGGTGACACCACCAGCACATCGAGCGGGTCGCCATCTTCTGACAGCGTCTGCGGCACGTAGCCGTAATTGGCTGGATAAAACATCGGCGTGGCGACAAATCGATCGACAAAAATAGCATCGCTGTCCTTGTCAACTTCGTACTTGATGGGGTCGTGATTGGCAGGTATTTCGATGACTACGTTGATGTCGTTGGGGAGATCTTTGCCGGCAGGTATGTCGTTGTAACTCATGGTGATAGGTCTCTTTGATTAAGAAGTCAGGGGGTTGTATGGCGGCCGAATTATACCTATTGGTGATCTTATAGGCTAGTTAAGGCGTAGCTGTTTTGTTGTTTTATACGCGCCGGTCAGTATCTTGCGGAAATACTTTGGTGGCGATTAGCGGTCGCGGTGAGTTATATCTGTGGGCTTATACAAAGTATTCATCGTCGCTATTGGTTTTATTTAGCTGTTATACTTTAACGCTGGATGGGTGTTTTTAGTCAGCGATGCCACCCGTCCATTCAGGCGTTATTGTGCTCCACGATAGGTACCTTCTTTTGGCTAGACACGACCAGCGAGGCTTCGCTTGAACCGTAATATCCGCCAGGCAGTGGTAATGGCGTTGGTGGTTGCGCTGTGGTTCTCCAGCGCCCTATGGTGGCCCGACGATCCAGCCCCAGTGGTCGATGCGTCGCCGCAGGCAGGGCCGACGCAAATTCAGGCTCGCTGGTATCAACGTCAACCGCATTATCCAGTCTATACAGTGTCGGCAACTACACAGCCCAATCGACGCGTTGATATCAAGGCGCAAGCAGCCGGAATGATTTCCAAGGTCGCGGTGCTGCGGGGTGCTACCGTGGCAGCCGGTGACTTGATCTGCATGCTAGACGATCAGGGTAGACACGCGGCTCTGCGCGCTGCTCAAGCGGCGGTTGAGCGCGCCGACTTAGAGCATCGAGGTGTCGTCAGTTTAAAAAGGGGGGGCTTCCAATCGGATTTGGCAATTGCCAGAGCGCTGGCTGAACTACAGGCTGCGCGCTCGGCGCTGGCGGTCGCACGGAACACCGTTGATCATCTGCGTATGGTGGCGCCGTTTGCCGGAATTGTCGAAGAGCGTGCCCTAGAGCTAGGCGACTATGTGCAACCCGGCCAGCTCTGCGCAACCTTGGTCGAACTCGACCCGCTGCGCGTTGTGGCGCAGGTGGCAGCGGCCAATATCACTCAGTTAAGGATTGGCCAGAGCGCTCAGTTTGGGCTTTCCAGTGGCGACAAATATCCGGTAATTATCACCTACCTAGCGCATACAGCGGATACCACCACGCGAACTTACCGAGTCGAAGCTCAGGTCGCTAATCCGACCCAAGCGTTGCGTGCGGGTTTGGCCGGCGAGTTGGAGGTGGCCTTGCCGAGCGTTGCCGCACAGTTAATCCCGGCGGCGGTGTTGCAGCTCGATGACGCCGGTCGAAGCATGGTCAAAGTTCTTGCCGAGGACGACCGGGTGGTCAATATCAATGTGCAGATCATTTCCGGCAATGCATCTGGGGTTTGGGTGCAGGGTTTGCCACCGCGGGTCGCGTTGATTACTGTAGGCCAAAATTATGTGATTGCCGGCGAGCGGGTGGATGCGGTATTTAGCGATCCACTGGAGCGCTGATAGGCCGTGCTAATGCGACTATGAATTTAATTAATCGCCTAATCAATACGCCCCGCGTAACGCTGTCGATTATGCTGCTGGTATTGTTCGCAGGGGTTATGGCGCGCAGTAGTTTACCGGTAGAAACCGAACCCAATATACAGGTGCCGGTGGCAATGATTGCCGTGCGCCACGACGGCATCTCTCCCGAGGACGGCGTGCGCCTGTTGATCAGGCCAATCGAAAAAGAGTTGAAAACGTTGGCTGGCCTGGACAGCGTCAACGCCACTGCGCGCGAGGGCGCGGTGTATTTGTTGGTTGAATTTGATATAGAGCGCGATGTAAAGCAAGCGATCTCTGAACTTCGTGAGGCGGTGGATCGCGCCAGTGCCGATTTTCCGAAAGATACCAAACCGCCGTTGGTCAAAGAGATGAGCGCCAGCCCAGACCCAGAAGTAGTCGTGGTTCTTTCGGGTAACGATGTTGCGGGCCGTGAATTACAGCGCACCGCGGTGCGCTTGCAACAGGTGATCGATCGGCTTCCCGAAGTGCTCGAAGCGACCATTCAAGGCCGTCGTGACGAGATCGTTGAGGTGGTGTTAGAGCCATTTAAGTTGCAGCAATACGGCATTCTTATGTCCGAGCTATCGGCGGTGATGGCGGTCAACAACTTATTGATTCCGGCGGGTGATATGGATTCTGGCGCGGGCCTATTCAGTATCGTGGTACCCGCGTTGTTTGAAACCGTCGCAGACATTCGCTCGCTGCCAATTCGCAGCACCGTCGAGGGTGTTGTGACGCTGGGTGATATCGCCTCGGTGCGTCGCACTTACAGGGACGCACGTGGCTTTAGTCAACTAAATGGTCGGCGCGGAATTGCCATCAATGTGAATAAGCGGGCTGGCGCCAATTCGATCAAGACCGTCGATGCGGTTCGCAGTGCGGTCGCGATGGAACAACTATCTTTTTCTCGCCAGATTAAAATTGACTATATTTTTGACAAGTCTGATCACGCCTCGACCATGGTCGATGAACTCTCTGGCAACATCCTCACCGCCATGAGTCTGGTGCTGATCATTGTGGTCGCGACCCTCGGCGTAAAGTCTGGTTTGCTGGTTAGCTTGGCGATTCCATTTAGTCTGTTGGGCTCAATTGTGATCATCGCGATGCTCGGCTTTAGCTACAACTTTATGGTCATGTTTGGCTTGCTACTGTCACTCGGTATGCTGATCGATGGCGCCATTGTGGTGATCGAGTTTGCCAACACCCAGATTGCCGCAGGGCTTTCGGCGCGGCAGGCATACGCAGCGGCGGTACGTCGCATGGCGGTGCCGGTGACCGCGTCTACTGGCACCACATTGGCGGCGTTTTTACCGCTGTTATTTTGGCCGGGTGTGGTCGGTGAATTTATGTCTTACCTGCCGATTACGGTGTTTGCAGTACTCGCTTGGTCGCTCGCTTATGCGCTGATATTTGCGCCCACTCTGGGGGTTTTACTGGCCCATAGGGCGAATACAAAGCCGAGTGAATTGGAGGACAATGAATCCGAAGAGGTTTCACAGACGCTGTTCCA
>CALGJN010000258.1:0-3263 GCA_937920185.1 uncultured Cellvibrionales bacterium
ACGCCAGTGAACGCCGCCCAGCGGCCCTTCGCCAGTTGCGCGACCAATTGAGCGCCTCATTAAACTTGCGCTTTGGGGTGCTTGCCGCCCACCGCGTGATGCAGCAAACACTGCCGTTTAGACCCTCGATAAAAAATCAACCCGACGATATCTATTTAATCGAGTCTATGTTGGCAATCCACGGCGGTCGATTGACCGGTCTGGCCAGCGAACTAAATAAATTGCGCGTTCACCACCGCGAGGTTCTGGACAATTTACCCATCGGCTTAATTGCCATCGCCCAAAGTGGTGAAATATTAAAGTGGAATACCGCGATTGCCGACTATACGCAGATCGATAAAGAGGTCGCTATCGGCGGTGCAATCGATGAGTTAGCGCAGCCGTGGCAGAGCTTTATCGACGATTTTTTGACCGCGGACACGCCGGCACAAGACAACGTAAAACTGCTGGTGGGAGAGCAAACCCGCTGGTTTAATATTCAACGTTCAGTGGATAAAAGTCAGCCTGAACTGGGCGCGGACCGCGTGCTGCTGATAGAGGAGCAAACCCAGTCGATGATGCTTATGCAGAGTTATATGGAAAACGAAAGGCTGGCTTCGATCGGCCGCCTGGCCGCTGGAGTCGCGCATGAAATCGGTAATCCTCTCACCGGTATCGCCTGTATTGCGCAAAACCTTCGCTACCAACGCGAACAAACGCCGATTGGCAAATCGGCCACACAAATATTGTCGCAAACCGATCGCATAGACCGCATCGTCAAATCACTGATCAATTTTTCGCGTGGCGAAAGCGCTCGACGTGAGTCTTTAGAAAGGGTTCAGTTGCGAAAGATCATCGTCGAGGCAATCGATTTGTTGAGCCTCAGCGATAGCCAACGGCGCGTTGAATTCATCTGTACGGTCGACCCATTGCTGCACGTACAAAGTGACGCACAGCAACTCATACAAGTATTTTTAAACCTTTTTGGCAATGCTCTAGATGCCTCTCCAGACGACGATAGCGTGACGATTGCCGCCGAGTCTCTCGGCGACACCGTGGAGGTGATCATCAGTGATCGCGGCGCCGGCGTTGACGAAAACATCCAGCATCGAGTATTCGAGCCTTTCGTCACCAGCAAAGAGCCAGGAGAGGGTACCGGCCTGGGGCTTTGGGTGGTGTTCAACTTGATGACCGACCTCGGCGGCAGCGTGTCGCTGACCAGCCCCGCTCGAGATAGCGATCGAGGCAGTACCGCAGTCATGCGCCTGCCCTGTAAATAAACCCGGAAAACGTTAAAATGGTGCGCCGGAACGCGTAGACACGAGGTTTTATGAAAGACATTTTAATCGTCGAAGATGAAGAGGTAATTCGCTCCTCCCTGCGCCAGTTGCTGGAGCGACATCACTATCGCGTGCGCGACGCAGTGAGCGTTAAATCCGCCTGTCAGGCCTATAACCTACGAGATTTTGCGCTCATTATTTCCGACCTGCGACTGCCCGGCGGCACCGGCAATGAACTGATCGGCTTGGCCCCAGAGGTGCCGGTGATCATTATGACCAGCTATGCCAGCCTGCGCTCTGCGGTTGACAACATGCGCCAGGGTGCGGTCGATTACATTTCCAAACCCTTTGACCACGATGAAATGATCGTTGCGGTAAAGCGAGCAATCGGCGATATTGACGCCTCGGCACTCGACCCTTCGCTGCGGATATCTGGGCGACAGTTTGCACAAGATTTATCACTGCAGGAATACTTCACTCAATTTGTCCTCGAACACCAAGGTCAAATGTCTGAGACCGCCTTGGCGAAAAAACTCGGCATCAGTCGAAAATGCCTCTGGCAGCGGCGCTTCAAACTCGGTATTTGCCGTCGCGGATGAAGCAGTCGCGGTATAAAGCTTGAGGCGAGCGCAAAACAGCACAAATTGTCTGCGATAATAATTTAATTAATGGTTGAAAAAATCGCCCAGTTGATTACTATGTACCTAGGCCAAAAGTATTATGGCTTAAAAATAACAATAAATAAAAATAATCAGTTGGATTGCGAAGGTGTTTGAGGGTCAAAAGCCTAAAGACTTTGAAAGGGGTTGCCTAACGGCATCCCCTTTTTACTATCTGCACCTGCCACAACAAGCGTTCGTCTGTTAAACTGTCGGTCGTTAATGCAAGTTAAAGACCGTCTATGCTCGAACGCATCAACAAATTCTTCCAGCGCAAAAAACCGCAAGGTAAAGCTAACTCAGGACGGCTGATTACTGCGGACAAGCACGCGCTAACACCTGACATGATGAGCGCTGATGCACTCAAAGTTGTCAAAACCTTACAGCGCGCCGGTTTTGAGGCCTATATTGTCGGCGGCGGCGTGCGCGACCAATTGCTCGACCTAAAGCCAAAAGATTTTGACGTCGCCACTAACGCCGAACCCGATCAGGTTAAACCGCTGTTTAGACGCGCCAGAATTATTGGCCGGCGCTTTCAAATCGTGCACGTTCAATACAGTCGCGAAATCATCGAGGTGACCACTTTTCGGTCCAATCAGCAGAGCCAACAAACCAATGGAACCCGGCGCCAAACGGATACCGGAATGCTCACCCGAGACAATGTTTTCGGCACCCTTAGCGACGATGCCAGCCGCCGAGATCTGAGTATTAACGCGCTCTACTACAATCCTACCGACAACACTTTGCGGGATTTTGCCGATGGCCTAAGCGACATTAAAAAACGCCTCGTGCGCATTATGGGCGACCCCGCAACGCGCTTTCGCGAGGACCCAGTACGCCTTTTACGAGTGGTGCGGTTCGCCGCCAAACTCGGCTTTCGGATCGACGCAAAAACCGCAGCACCGATGGCTGGGTTAGCCGACAACTTAGCGCAGGTTTCGGCACCCCGATTCTTCGATGAAAGCCTCAAGCTGTTTATGAGTGGTCAGGGACTCGCCACTTATAAGCTCCTTCAAGAATATGCTTTTTTTGACTATATAGTGCCCGACTTAAACGCGTGTCTACAACGCGACGCTATCGCCGAGCGCCTGATCGAGCAAGCCTTTACCAATACCGACCTGAGAGTCCGATCACGGAAGCGCGTAACGCCGGCGTTCATCTACGCAGCCCTGCTCTGGCCGGCAGTTGCGCAGCGCGCTAAAGAATTTCGCGAACAGGGGGAGGCTCCCCTATCGGCGCTGCGCCGAGCCGCCGACAACGCCCTCTCTCGCCAGGTTACCGTGACCGCGATCCCGAAGCGCTTCAGCATACCCATGCGCGAAATATGGGAACTGCAATTATCCCT
>CALGJN010000259.1:0-8617 GCA_937920185.1 uncultured Cellvibrionales bacterium
GTTATCTACCGGAAGCGCATACAGACTTTGTATTTGCAGTGTATGCGGAAGAATTTGGCTTCATCGGTGTGTTGATCTTGATGGCAGTCTTTATAACGCTGGTGTCGCGGATCTTTTTACTCAGTCGCCGGGCGATGGCGGAAAATAATTGGTATGCCTGCTATGTGTTTATCGGTGTTGGCGTGTTGCTCAGCGGACAGGCGTTTATCAACCTTGGCGTCAATGCTGGGTTATTGCCAACCAAAGGCTTGACCTTGCCGTTTGTCAGTTATGGCGGTAGCAGTTTGATTTGCTGCTGCGGTGCGATGGGCCTTTTGTTGCGTTTGAGCCACCAATTGCACAGCCAACACGGGTCTGATCGAGTGTCAAAAGGAGGCCGTTATGGCGCCAAATAAGGCGGCAGCTCGCGTGCTCATAATGGCCGGTGGCACCGGTGGTCACGTATTCCCTGCTCTGGCGGTGGCCGATTGCCTGCGCGCGTCTGGAGCCTCTGTAGCGTGGCTCGGTACCCGCAGGGGCATCGAAGCCGAATTGGTGCCGGCGCAAAACATTGCTTTGCACTTTATCGACATCGAGGGTGTTCGTGGTCGCGGTTTGACGGCACTGTTTCGCGCGCCGCTGTTGCTGTGGCGATCAATCGCCCAAGCATTGCGAGTGATCGAAGAGTTTAAACCCCGAGTGGTACTCGGTATGGGCGGTTTTGCGTCGGGTCCTGGCGCTGTTGCGGCCCGGATTAAAGGCATTCCCATCGTCGTGCACGAACAGAATGCCATCGCTGGTACCACCAACCGGATTGTCAGTCGATTTGCCAGTCGGGTGATGGAAGGGTTTGCAGATACCTTGCCTGGCGCTCTTTGGTGCGGCAATCCGGTGCGCCGAGACATCATTGATTTGGCGATCCCGCAACAGCGTTTGGCAGCGTCCTCCGGGCCGGCTAAATTACTCGTGCTCGGCGGCAGTCGCGGAGCCCAAGCGATCAACGAACTGGTGCCAGAAGCGCTGGCGCTGTTGCCTCAGCAGCAGCGTCCACAAGTGATCCATCAGGCCGGACGCGCGCATGATGAACTCACCCGAGCGATTTATGCGTCGCTCGATGTCGACGCCCGTGTAGTACCGTTTATCGACAGCATGAAAGAGGCCTATGGAGCGGCTGACTTGGTGATTTGTCGCGCCGGGGCGCTGACCGTGGCCGAATTGACTAGCGCGGGTCTCGGCGCGATCCTTATTCCTTATCCGCACGCTATCGACGACCACCAAACCGCCAACGCAAAATGGCTGGTTGATCGCGGTGGCGCCTTGCTCTACCAGCAAGCCGACCTTACTGCCGAGGTGCTGAGCGCGTTGATTGGTGAGTTGACTGGCGATCCAAAAAAGCGCATGTCGATGGCTATTGCCGCGCGATCACTGGGCCAAAGCTCGGCGGCAGAAACCGTTGCAGACACCTGTATGGAGTACTTTCATGCCGCAACATGATTTTCTCCAGCCGCCTGATATGCGGCGCATCAAACGCATTCACTTTGTCGGTATTGGCGGCAGCGGTATGTGTGGGATTGCCGAGGTGCTGCTCAATCAGGGGTATACCATTTCAGGCTCCGACATCGGTCACAATGCCAGCATTGCACGACTGGCTGCGGGCGGCGTGGAAATATTTTACGGGCACAGTGAAAGTAATATCGATGGCGCGGATGTGGTGGTTAATTCATCCGCAGTGGGTGTTGATAACGTTGAAATCAAGCGCGCTCATGCCACCGGTATTCCGGTGGTCAGGCGCGCTGAGATGCTCGCCGAGTTAATGCGTTATCGGCATGGTATCGCGGTCGCTGGAACTCACGGTAAAACGACGACCACCAGCTTGATTACCGCGATCTTTGCCGAGGATGGCCGGGATCCGACATTCGTTATTGGTGGGCGGGTGAATAGCGCCGACACCAATGCTAAATTGGGTGCGAGCAAATATTTGGTTGCCGAGGCGGATGAGAGCGATGCCTCGTTTTTGCATTTACAACCTATGGTGGCAGTCGTAACGAATATCGAAGCGGATCATATGGAGACCTATGATTACGACTTCGAAAAATTAAAAAAGACTTATATCGAATTTTTACACAACCTGCCATTTTATGGTCTGGCGGTGCTATGTCTGGATGATTTGGTCATTCGAAGCATGTTGACGGAGGTATCGCGCCCACTATTAACCTATGGCTTTAACGTCGATGCCGGATATCGAATACGCGATCTGGTGACCTGTCATGAACACTGCTCCTTTGTCATCGATCGACCGGACGACCACCAGCCACTAGCGATTGAACTGCATATTCCAGGCCGCCACAACGCCTTAAATGCAGCGGCAGCGGTTGCCGTGGCAACCGATGAAGGCGTCGCGGACGCGTCAATTGTCGATGGTTTAAAGAAATTTACTGGGGTCGGTAGACGTTTTGAAATGCTCGGCGACTATGCCGTCAAGGCCGGCAAGGCCCTGTTGGTCGATGATTATGGCCATCACCCGACCGAGGTCAGAGCCACTATTCAGGCGGTGCGCGATGGTTGGCCGGGCAAGCGACTAGTGATGGTTTTTCAACCTCATCGCTTCAGCCGTACGCGGGATTTTTATGACGATTTCGTGCAGGTGTTATCCCAGGTCGACGAGTTGTTGTTGCTGGATGTGTATGCTGCGGGAGAGGATGAAATTCCGGGCATTAGCAGCCAAAACCTGTGTATCAGTATCGATAATCGCAGCCCCCTAAAGCCAATTTATGTCGAGCACATCGAGATTGTACCCATCTTGCTGAATGATTTGGTTCGCGACGACGACATGGTGCTGACCCAGGGAGCGGGGAGCGTGAGCCAGTTGGTCGCGATGTTGCAATCGACAGGCGGGTCCAAGTCATGACCTCTGTCGCCAGCACAATGGGTCGAGTCGGGCTGCTTTACGGCGGCCAATCGTCTGAGCGAGAGGTGTCGTTGGCGAGTGGCTTGGCAATTGCCAATGCACTGCAGCGCTTGTCGATTGACAGTTGCCCGATCGATGCCGGTGATGATCTCATCGAGCAGTTGCAGCGCCATCAGCTCGACCGAGTATTTATTGCGCTGCACGGCCCGGGAGGCGAGGATGGCACCCTTCAAGGGGCACTGGAATATTTGCGCTTGCCCTACACCGGCAGCGGTGTCTTAGCGTCAGCACTGGCGATGGACAAGCTGCGGTGTAAGCGTCTATGGCGTGGTTTGGGCTTGCCTACCGCCGATTTTGTCGCCTTGGATGCGCATTCGGATTGGTCCGACGTGTTGGCATCGCTCGGCGGAAGTGTGATGGTTAAACCCTCGCGGGAGGGCTCGAGTATCGGCATGAGCCGGGTCGACAGCGTCGATCAACTTGAGCATGCATGGCGTCGTGCGGCAGATTTGGATAGCGAGGTCATCGCCGAGCGAAGATTAGTCGGCGGGGAGTATACAGTGGCCATCGTAGCCGGCAGCGTACTTCCTGCAATTCGCATCACCACTGGTGGCGCGTTTTATGATTACCAAGCCAAATACAATTCCACCGAGACCGAGTATTTTTGCCCCAGCGGCCTATCCAGCGCGCGTGAACAACGCCTTGGCGAGCTGTGTTTGGCGGCCTTTCGCAGTCTCGATTGTCGCGGTTGGGGACGGGTTGATGTGATGGCCGATGAGCGCGGTGAATTCCAATTGCTAGAGGTTAATACCGTCCCAGGCATGACCGACCAAAGCCTAGTACCCAAGGCCGCGGCGGCAGCCGGTGTGAGTTTTGACCAACTGATCGTGAATATTTTACAGGCATCGCTATCATGACCAGTACTCGGCGGCGCGGCGCCAAATCAAAAACCGCAATCGTTAGGGTTCCAGCGCAGCTCATTGCTCGGCGTTTGAAGCGGGGTTTGCTGGCAACCGCCGGAGTGGCTAGTTTGATTCTGGGTGGCTTTCTATACCACAGTTTTGATCGCCCACTGACCAACGTCATGATCAGTGGTGACTTCCAATACTTGCACAAGCGCGAGTTGACCGAGCTGTTGCGTGACCATTTGCAAGTTGGATTTTTGTCGGTCGACCTGAAGGGCCTGCAGCGTGAAATTGAAGGCCATCCCTGGGTCGATCAGGTCAGTATATGGCGGCAATGGCCAACCACCTTGCAGGTCGATGTCATCGAAGAGATTCCTATCGCCCGATGGGGCGATAGCGGTTTTTTGAATCATCGTGGCAAACAGCTCGACAATCCGAGCGATATACGCCTAGAAACGCTGCCGGTATTGCAATCGAACTCGGCGACATCGGAAAAGATGATGGGTCACTATCAACGTTTTAATCAGCAGTTGTCGGCCACTGGGCTGCGCATTGTAAGCCTCGAATACGACGTCGCCGGCGCTTGGCAACTGCAGACTACAGCTAACTTCAGATTATTTTTAGGGCGCGATCAGTTATTGCCAAAGTTGCGCCGTTTTGGGCAGGTTTGGACGTCGGGTTTAAGTGCTCAGTCGAGCTTGATCGAGAACGTAGACTTGCGATATCCGAACGGGTTTGCAGTGGCTTGGAAAGATCAAACAGCGTCGGCACAACAGCCGGCAGTTATTAGCGTAACCGCTAGTGACAGACGCGGATGACGCTACATAGAGAGGGCAAGTTATGACAAGCGCGAACGAACAAAATATGATTGTCGGTTTAGATATTGGCACCTCAAAAGTCGTCGCCATCGTGGGTGCCATTTCCAGTAGTGGTGATCTGGAAATTGTTGGTACTGGCATGCACCCCTCGACTGGACTTAAAAAGGGCGTGGTCGTCAATATCGAGTCGACGGTGAACGCCATACAGCGCGCCATCGAAGAAGCTGAATTGATGGCAGGTTGTTCGATTCATTCGGTTTACGTCGGTATCGCGGGTAATCACATACGCAGCCTTAATTCCCATGGCATTGTCGCCATACGCGATCGCGAAGTGCAACACCTCGATGTAGAGCGCGTCATGGATGCAGCGCGTGCGGTTGCGATTCCCGCCGATCAAGAAATTCTGCACGTGCTACCGCAGGAATTTATCATCGATGATCAAGAGGGTGTGCAGCAGCCAAAAGGCATGTCGGGTGTCCGTCTGGAGGCCAAGGTGCATCTCGTTACCTGCGCCGCGAATGCCGGACAAAACATAAAAAAATGTATTCGCCGTTGTAGCCTAGAAGTCGACGACGTCATTTTAGAACAATTGGCATCGAGCTATGCGGTGCTCACCGAGGACGAAAAACATCTCGGTGTGGCGCTGGTAGATATTGGCGGCGGCACGTCCGACATTGCGGTGTTTACCGAGGGCGCGATTCGCCACACCGGAGTGATACCTATTGCCGGCGATCAGGTAACCAATGATATTGCTATGGCGTTGCGCACACCGACCGCGCATGCCGAGGAATTAAAGGTTAAATATGCCTGTGCTCTGGCCAAATTGGCGAGACCGGAAGAGACCGTAAAGGTGCCTAGCGTTGGCGATCGGCAGCCGCGAGACATGTCGCGTCAATTGCTCGCTGAGGTTGTCGAACCGCGCTACGAGGAGCTGTTCACGCTGATTCAGGAGGATTTACGGCGCAGTGGTTTTGAGGAGCTATTAGCCGCCGGCATTGTCTTGACCGGCGGGACTTCGAAGATGGAGGGTGTTATCGAATTAGCCGAAGAAATTTTCCATGTGCCAGTTCGCGTGGGTTCTCCGGTCAATGTTCAGGGGTTGTCAGATATCGTTAACAACCCAATTTATTCAACCGGCGTCGGGTTGCTGCATTTTGGTCGGCTCGAGCTCATCAAATTGCAGGAGGCCCAAGCTGGCGAAGTGGTCAGCAAGGGGTGGATCGACAATATCAAGGGATGGTTTCAGGGTGGTCTTTAGTAGTTCAGACCACAACAAAGTACTTTAATTTAGAGGCGTGAAAAGGGGATAGTTATGTTTGAATTGGTTGATAGTATTCCGAAAAATGCAGAAATCAAGGTGGTCGGCGTGGGCGGCGGTGGCGGTAATGCGGTGCGACATATGATGCAGAGCAATATCGATGGCGTCGATTTTATCTGCGCCAATACCGACGCCCAATCACTCAGTGGGTTGGAGGATGCAACAATTCTGCAGCTCGGTCAGACCTTAACTAAAGGATTGGGTGCAGGTGCCAACCCAGAAGTGGGTCGACAGGCTGCATTGGAGGATAAAGATCGCATCGCTCAAGCTCTTGAAGGTGCCGACATGGTGTTTATTACTGCAGGAATGGGTGGTGGCACCGGGACTGGCGGCGCACCAGTGATTGCCGAAGTTGCCAAACAGATGGGCATTTTGACGGTGGGTGTGGTGACTCGGCCTTTTTCGTTTGAGGGTAAAAAACGGATGGCCATAGCCGATGAGGGAATTGCCCAGTTAAAGGATCGCGTGGATTCGTTAATTATCGTGCCCAACGAAAAACTATTGCAGGTACTGGGTAAAGATATGACCGTGATCAATGCCTTTAAGCAGGCCAACGACGTCTTATTTGGCGCGGTGCAGGGGATTACCGATTTGATTTTGTTGGATGGTCTGATCAACGTCGATTTTGCCGATGTTCGAACCATCATGGCGGAAATGGGTATGGCGATGATGGGCACTGGTGAAGGTACCGGCGAAGGTCGCGCCTTGATTGCTGCCGAGGGGGCGATTCGCTGCCCACTGCTAGAGGATATTAATTTGCAGGGTGCCAAGGGCATACTAGTCAACATCACCAGTGGTTATGACTTAACCCTCGGCGAATTTGCCGAGGTGGGTGACACCATTCGAGAGTTTTCCGATGAAAATGCGACGATTATCGTCGGCAGTGTATTTGACGCCGAAATGGCCGATCAACTGCGGGTGACTGTAGTGGCGACTGGATTGCAAAATCAATCGGTAAAAACTGGGCCACGTGGCGTGATTGATAATACTGCGCGTAAAAACAATGGCGCTATTGATTACAAAAGTCTCGACAATCAACCGGCAATTACGCGCCGTAAAACCTCGGTTAAAAGTGGTTCTGCAGCGCAAAAATTGGACGTTCAAGTCGACCCTGAAATGGATTTTTTGGATGTCCCTGCGTTCCTTAGAAAGCAGGCCGATTGACCCAGTAGATGAAAACGCCTAGTGTCCTCGGCCGCCGCCGCCTCTGATTTAAACACCTTGGCGGCCGAGGGCAGGTCTGATAAACTTCGCTGAAATCTTGATGGTTTTACAGCATGATCAGGCAGCGAACGCTCAACAACACCATACGCGCCTCCGGCGTTGGCATGCACACCGGAGACAAAGTCTATTTGACTTTGCATCCTGCAGAGCCAGATACGGGCATCGTATTTGTGCGAACCGACCTCGAGCCCTGCGTGGAAGTGCGTGCGCAGGCTGAAAATGTCGGTGATACCATGCTCTCGACAACGCTGCTTAACGGCGACGTTCGGGTGTCGACGGTAGAACACTTGTTGTCGGCGTTGGCCGGCCTGGGAATTGACAATGCTCGCGTCGATGTGTCGGCAGCGGAGATCCCGATCATGGACGGCAGTGCCGCGCCCTTTGTTTTTCTAGTGCAGTCCGCCGGTATTCGAGAGCAGGACGCTGCGAAGAAGTTTGTTCGTGTAAAAAGAACGGTGACCGTCGAGCAAGAAGGTAAACGGGCGTGCTTCAAACCCTTTGATGGTTTTAAGGTCAATTTTTCGATCGACTTTGATCATCCTGTGTTTGCCCAGCAAACTATGAATGCCACGGTCAATTTTTCAAGCGCCTCTTTTGTTAAAGAGGTTAGTCGTGCCAGAACCTTTGGCTTCATGCACGAATACGAGCAAATGAAATCTATGGGCTTGGCGCTCGGCGGTAGCTTAGAGAACGCCATCGTGGTCGATGAACATGCAATCCTCAACAAGGGTGGTTTGCGTTACCACGATGAATTCGTCAAGCACAAGATTCTCGACGCGATTGGCGACTTGTATTTACTCGGCAACAGTTTGATCTGTGAATTCGATGCACACAAATCTGGGCATGGTCTCAATAATGCGTCGATACGCGCGTTGATGGCTGAGGAGGATGCTTGGGAGTACGTCACCTTTGTAGACAATCCAGAAGATGTTCCCATCGTCTACAGCGCGGCTAATTAAAATACCAAGGGTCTGATTTTTTGTGAAAATCATTATCATCAATAACCGCGCGGAGAAAACGCGCTCGATCACTTTGAACAGTTGGGCAAAGGGTTTGTTGTCGGTGTTGTTGTTGGGAATTCCAGTGGCGGCGGGAACCCTGTTGGGGGTTAAAATCGCCGACGGTCGCTGGGAATTGTTGTTTGAAAACACCGTAGGTGAGATGCGCGAGCAAATCGTTGTTCAGCGCTCTGAGGTCGATGCCGGTCGCGACCAAGTTGAGGCGACGCTGTCGGCGATGACGGTCAAGCTGGCGCAGATGCGCTCGCGACTGGTCAGGCTCGATGCGTTGGGTGAACAGTTGACCCAGATCGCCAGCTTGCAAGAGGGCGAATTTGATTTTTCTCGGTCTGCTGGACTCGGCGGTCCGGATGAGCGATTGGACGCTGAAGTGACCCGCTCGATGTCGTCTCAGGACGAGTTGAAAATGCTCTTTGCGTCGATGGATAACAGCCTGAGCGATCGCG
>CALGJN010000260.1:0-4663 GCA_937920185.1 uncultured Cellvibrionales bacterium
TTCGCCTTATAAAAAGCCTTCAGCTTCGCGTAATAAAGAGCCCTCAGCGTCGCGTCATGAAAAGCCTTTAGCCGCGAGTAATAAAAAGCCTTTAGCCGCGCCTAATGAAAAGCCCTCAGCTTCGCCTAATAAAGAACCTTCAACGCCCAGCCATAACGCGCTCGCCGCTGCCCAGTTCAGCGGCGGCAACGCGCTGCGCCACATTGCCGCGCAGGTCGCGCTCGGCCCGCGCTCGCCCTACCACCCCCGCGCCAAGGCACACACGCTGGACTATATAGAAGCGCACCTGAGACCTTTAACGACGCGCATTGCCCGACAACCATTCGTCCGCCACGGCTTAAACGGCACCAATGTATGGGCCAGCATCGACGGCAGCGATGGCGATGGTGCGGGACGACTGATGCTCGGCGCGCACTGGGATACGCGACCCTTTGCCGATCGCGACACCAATATCGACCATCGCCAACGGCCGGTATTGGGTGCTAACGACGGCGGCTCCGGTGTGGCGGTGCTGCTGGAAGTGGCGCGAGTGCTGCAAAAAGAGCCCGCGCGGAGTAGCGTGGATCTGCTATTTTTTGATTTTGAAGACATGGGGCAAATCGACGGTCTGCCGTTTTCAATCGGCGCACGCGCCTTTGTTGCCGCGCAGCCGGATTATCGGGTCGATGGTGGCGCGATTGTCGACATGGTGTGTGACCAGCGCTTGCGCATACCCCGCGAGGGCTATTCAAACAGCCACGCACCCAGGGTGTTGGACGCCATCTGGCAGAGCGCCGCGCGCCAGAGCGCGACGGTGTTTGTCGACGCACCGGGGGTGCCGATCGTCGACGATCACCTGCCGTTTCTAGAGGTGGGCATCGCCGTGGTCGACCTAATTCACTACCCCTTTCCGAGCAGTTGGCACACCCTAGACGACCGGATCGAGAACTGCAGCGCCGCCAACCTTGCGCAGGTCGGACGCACGCTGCTGGATTTTATCTATCACCACGGCGCGAGCGAGCGCTAAATCATAGTACAGTTGCTAGACACCCCATTGGCCGCTCATAGTTATTAGCTAGGCGAATGCGCTAGAGCACTGCGCGAAGCGCGCTGACGCAGAACTCAACATTTTTGAGATTGCTGGCATGGCCCATCAGACCGATCCGCCAGACCTTGCCGGCTAATGCGCCGAGTCCAGCGCCAATTTCAAGGTCGAACTCATGCAACAACCGACTGCGTATGGCAGCGTCGTCGACACCCTCTGGAATCGCAATCGCATTTAACTGCGGCAATCGGTGCTGCGGGTCGACGACGAATTCGATGCCCATCGCCTCGAGCCCATGGCGCAATTCGAGATGATTGTCGCGGTGCCTTGCCCAGGCATTTTCGAGTCCCTCTTCCTGCACCATCACCAAGGCCTCGTGCAAGCCATACAAACTGTTGACCGGTGCGGTGTGATGGTAGGCGCGCTTGCCCTCGCCCCCCCAATAGCCCATCACCAAATTTAAATCGAGAAACCAACTCTGTACCTTGGTGGTGCGCGCGCTGATCTTGTCGGCGGCGCGCTGGTTAAAGCTTACCGGCGACAGGCCCGGCGGGGCCGACAAACATTTTTGCGAGCCGGAATAAATTGCATCGATGCCCCACTCGTCGACATACAGCGGCGTGCCGGCCAGCGAGGTGACGGTATCGACGATGGTCAGGCAATCGTATTGATGGGCCAACTGAACCAAGGTTTTGGCATCGGACTGCGCGCCGGTCGAGGTCTCTGCATGAACAAAGGCCACCAGCACCGCATCGGGGTGCGCTTTTAGCGCGTCTTCGAGCTTGTCTGGATCGACTGCGCTGCCCCACGCGTCCTCTACCATCACCGCGGTGCCGCCGCAGCGTTCGACGTTTTCGCGCATGCGACCGCCAAAGACGCCGTTTTGACACACGATCACCCGATCACCCGGCTCGATCAGATTGGCAAAGCAGCACTCCATGCCGGCAGAACCCGGCGCCGAAACCGCAAAGGTCAGTTCATTTTGAGTCTGAAAGGTATACTGCAACAGACTTTTTACTTCGTCCATCATACCGACAAAGGCCGGGTCGAGATGGCCGAGCGTCGGTCTCGA
The DNA here is from genome assembly GCA_937920185.1 of uncultured Cellvibrionales bacterium. Classification (GTDB taxonomy): domain Bacteria; phylum Pseudomonadota; class Gammaproteobacteria; order Pseudomonadales; family Porticoccaceae; genus TMED48. The sequence continues at coordinate 2,097 of CALGJN010000260.1, forward strand.
CATGGCCTCCAATACGCGATCGCTCACGTCGGAGGGGCCCGGGCCCATCAGGGTTCGGCGCGGCGGATGAAATGATGTAATCTGCAAAGTGATCTCCTATTGAGCCCGAGGGCCTGAATTGGTGCGCTGTGCGCTGGCAAGCGCGCGTTTATCTGCGCCTATGATCGGTGTATTGAGGCTCGATATCAAGGCGCGAGCGGCAATTTTACGCGTGGGATCGACGCACTAAAGGCGCTTTTTTCGACGCCTAAATGGGGTGTTGCCCGCCGTCCGTCGGCGCACACTTGCGCTCCCCGGCTCTAAATGCTCTGCGGTTAAATGCTCTGCGGTCAAGCGTACAGCGCGATAAACCGCGCAGCGCGAGCCCAACGCCATCGACGGACGGCAATCAAATTTGCGTTGTGCCACAAGCAGTGCCTTAATAGGGGCGTAACAATAGATGCGTAACAATAGATACGTAACAGCAAACAAACCAATCTCTGGATGGGGGCCGTAACAATAGAGCAGTAGATTATTTTTGCCACAATGAAACCAAAGGCAATCGGAGGACTCTAAGCGCAGTAACGGCGAAAGTATGTTGATACGCCAGAGCGCAGTGCCAAAGGATAAAAGGTGCAGAGAAGTATGGCGAGAGCCGCGCAACTCAGGGTCATCGCCAACGTGTGGAGGGACGGGTCATGTTTTTACAAATAACAGCCGCCGAATTTGGCGCGCCGAAAAGTGCGTTTATAGTGCCTTTGTTGGTGCTGTTGGGTGCGCTGTGTTGGCTCGATGCGCCGCTCGCGCAAGCGGCGCCAACAGACCCAACCACCAGCACCTCAGTCACCGATTATCTGGATGCCATCGACCGCGTCGAAGCCGCTCATAGCGCTTATGCCACCGAACTGTCGGATCTCTACATGGGCCTTGGCCGCGCCTTAATCAACGAAGCCAATTACCCCGAGGCACAACGGGCTCTGCACCGCGGCATGCAGGTCGAACGCGTCAACTACGGACTAGAGAGTATTAGCCAGACGCCCTATCTGTTGTTGCTCGCCGATCTGGATGCGGCGACCGGCGACGACAAGGCCTCGCAAGATGCGCTCGAGAGTCTCTATCAGATCAGCGCCAAGCACTATGGCGCTAGTGATCCGCGCATGTTGACAACGCTCGATCAAATGCTCGATTGGCAGTTGCGTCACTACCGCGAAAAACCGCCGCGCAAAGGCTTTAGTCATATTGCCGCAGCGGAGCGCGTGGCAGTGCGCATGGCGAAAATTCTTAACGCCAGCGTAGCGCTGAGCGATCCGCAGGCTCCGCCGTACTATGCCAAATTGGCGGCGATACAGTACTTGATTGCCGATCACATCGACCGCCATGGCGTGGCGCCAAAAGCCAACTTTGAAATCAGCACAGGGCCCGAGGTGTTGTCACAAACCCGCAGCTCGACGTCGTTCAATTATTACCGTCGCGGCAAATCGGCGCTGCTGTATCGGGTCGATGCGCTGATGCAACAAAACCAAGACGACCCCTTGGTGCAAGCCGTTGCGATTGCCGAATTAGCCGACTGGTATTTGGTGTTTGGCCAAACCCACGCGGCGACCGAGGCTTACCGCCTCGCGTTTGAAACGCTGGCTGACGATAGCGTCGCTGAAGAGGTGCGCGCGAATTTCTTTGCCGAACCGAAAAAAATTGAATTTGTCCTCGACACCTCTATCGATTCCCTGGATGCCGGCCCATCGGCGCTGCAAGTCGGCATATGGATTACCGCTACCGGGCGTCCGAAAGACATTCAGGTGATCGATCCCCCAGAGACCCTGAGCGGAAAATACCTCGACCGGATGCGCAACAGTCTGCGTAAAACCCGCTACCGACCCCGCATGATCGAGGGGATACCCGAAGCGGTTGCGTATCGGGTATCCTATCCTCGACCGGCGAGCCCCCCCGCTCAGCAAGAGTCAACCTAAACGCCGAGCGAAAGCACAAATGCCGACCGAAGGGACAAACAGCAGCCGACTGAAGGGACAAAAAGCCGACTGAAGGAATAAAAGGCAACCGACTGAAGCGACAAAAAGCCGACTGAAGGAATAAAAGGCAACCGACTGAAGCGACAAACAGCCGACTGAAGGAACAAAAGGCAGCCGACTGAAGCGACAAAAAGCCGACTGAAGGAATAAAAGGCAGCCGACTGAAGGGACAAACAGCCGACTGAAGGGACAAACAGCCGACTGAAGGGACAAACAGCAGCCGACTGAAGGAACAAACAGCGGCCCACCGATCGAAAGAATAAAAGGTAAAAAGGACGACCCAACCATGCACAAAACTTGCGCGCATCGAAGCGCCAGACGACGTTTAACCGGCCTCGCCAGCTTGATGGCAATCGCGATACTGACGATCGGCGGCTGCACCCTGCCCGAGCAAATGTCGTCGAGTTCCGGTGGCGGCAGTTCCGGTGGCGGCAGTTCCGGTGGCGGTAGCTCTGGTGGCGGTAGCGCTGGTGGCGGTAGCAGTTCGGGTGGCGGCGGCGTATCAGTCGACGACCTCGATGCGGAGTTGGATACGTCACTCGACGATTTTGACAGCCGCGT
>CALGJN010000261.1:0-2909 GCA_937920185.1 uncultured Cellvibrionales bacterium
GTCAATCGTGCGCCGCAATTCAGCATGCTTAGCAATCCAGCCGGCGTAGCAATCCAGCCGGCGTAGCGATCCAGCCGGCGTAGCGATCCAATCTGCCTTATGTCACAAATTAGCGGTACCGTCGAGGCCTATCTGCTGGCGATGTAGGTCAGTTCCGGACGCTCTCTGAATTTTGCATCACACTAGCCAAGTACTGGGGTCAGGGGTCAGGGGTCAGGGGTCAGGGGTCAGGTGTCACGGGTTATTGGCGCGTCTGGGCCATTACGCTCGGCGAACTATCCACTGGCGATAAGTTATGTCGCTGCGGTCTATGAGCGGCGACAATCTCGAGCATTAGGGGGTGTTCTGTCATGTTGGCTGACAGCTTTGCTAGCATCTTTCACGCACGTGTAACCCGCCATGACCACGGTGCTGGCAATGCCGCGATTACCTTGGATACGGCGGCTGCGCGCGATGACAGCTTTACTGGCGCAAAGCCGAGAAAGCTGAGAAAGCTGAGAAAGCTGAGATCGAATTTATCGCCAATACTCGTTGAATCTAAAGGCGCGAATCGACTGCGGCGAAGTGATCATTGGGTTGGCCTGCGGTTCAATCCCGGTATGACCAAGGGCAGAGGTATGACGCTTTTGGACGCGCTGTTCGCGGTTGCTCTGGTGGCGATTCTGTCGACTGTGGCATACCCGACCTACCGCCAGCACCTGATTACGCTCCACCGTGCGGATGCCCAGCGCTATTTACTCTCTCTCACCAGCCTACAACATCAGTACCGCATCGATGCGGGGCAGTACGCCTTGACCCTAAAGCAATTGGGAGTGCCCGCCAATCCGGCCGTCAGTGATTATTATCGCGTGTATTTTGAGGACTTACAAAAAGTCTCACCGGGAAGCGGTTTTCGCGCCATAGCTGCACCGCGTAAGGGCGGTATGCAGGCGAGCAGCGACACCTTGAGTATCGATCACCTGGGGGTGGTTAGCGCCAAGTGGTGGCGGCATTGAACCGGCTTATTTCGGCTTTCACGCGGCGCTCAAAGCGCACTGGGCGCGGTCGATTGCCGAACGTCCAAAAACCGGCGCTCGGTTTCAACTACCGCCTAATTGCGACTGGCAATGGAAATCTTGGTTATGCCATGCTCGAAGTGGTCTTGAGCCTAATGATATTTGCTGCTGTGGCGATGGGTTATGTGACGCTCTACCGCCAACTTCAGTTGCACGCAGCGGACATGATGCAACGCTCCCATGCGCAAAATCTGGTCGATAATATGACCGCGCAATTAGTGCTTGATAGGGCGTCGTCTTGCCAAGCTGCGCGCTCAGCATTGTTAGACATGCCGCTTAATCGGTTGTCGTTGAATGACTTGACCGAACCACAACTTTGCCTGAACCCGATTGCACCGCAAGGCACCTGTCGCTTGACTCTCGAGTGGCGTGGCTCCGTGGCGGGGGCAACCAGTTTTATAGGCTGTTCAGCGGCTTCTGAATCGCGTCTTGCCAACGGTTTATGGCATGCCATGACTCGGGTGGTTTATCGCCCCATGGTCGGTGGCTAGTGGCGTTTTTCGGCGCTCGATCAATGGCACGTCAGGCAGGTTTCTCGCTGCTAGAGTTGCTGCTGGCGGCAGCTTTGGGGGTACTCATTTGTTGGGCTATGTTAGATATTAATGCAGGGGCGTTGCGCGCCATGAAAAACATACAGCGAAATCAGCAAGTCTATGAAAGCGGACGTTTATTGCTCGATATATTGCGCAGTGAGGTGCGTTTAGCGGGATTTTTTGGTCGTGTTGGAACGCGTAAGCCAGCGCTTTCTGATCGCCCTAGTCTGTGTTTTCGATTTTCTTTTGGGGATGCAAATAAAGTCTTTAATGCCCCCATCGATGGGCTCGATAATGCTCCGGCCGGTAGCCGGGGATGCGGTGGCAAACAACTCTTGCCGGGTTCTGATGTGCTGCTGATACGCCACGCCGACACTCACGTTGCGACCGTTATTGAGGCGCGCAGAGACTACGTTCAGGCAACCCCTAAAGCGCTTGCATTGATACGCCATAACGATATCTGGGCGGATGAATTGACCGTCTGTTGTCAGGATTTTAGGGCTTATCACCAACAGTTGTTTTTTGTTACCGAGGACCATGTTTTTCGCCGTAAACGTTGGCGCCGAGGTAGTTTCAGCGCCAGCGAACCGCTCGCCGAAGGCGTGGATAATTTTCAAGTCGTCTACGCGCTGGCGAGCGATGAGGTACCGCTAGCGGGGGCTGCAGCGCGCCTGCAATACGTGGCTTTACCGCGCGGTGATTTGCAGTGGTCGAGGGTGCGTTCAGTGCAATTGTCACTCTGGTTGAGCGCGCCCCTCGATCGGCAAGCGCTGAACGCTCAAGGTCAGCGACAGCGGTTGATGCGATTGCAGGTAAATGTGCCCAACGTAGCGATCCAGGCTGCGCAATGAGCCCACTCGGCCGGCGCGCGTTAGCCAGCGGAATGTTACTGCAACTGATGGTCTATCTGCTGACAATCTTAGCCTTCGCGGTCGCGGTGGGCGTGGGCGCTGGACGGGTCGATACGTTGCTCGTGATTAATCGTCGGGCGATACTTAATGCCGAAAACATCGCGCTAAACAGCTTTGCTCACACGCTAGATGGCGGCTCGCTTGCGGCGGATTTATTCGCCTATCGCCAAGGCGCCGATCGGTTTACTTCACGACTGCCGACGTCGTTCAGCCAAGGTGCCAGCGTGCGCATAGACTCGATCGAGTGCCTGTTCGAAAGCGCAGACAGCGCCTGCGGAACCGACACCTTTAAGGTCTGTCATGCGACCTATCTGTGGCAGATGGGGGTGACCGTCGAGATCGATACTCTACCCAATGCGACCATCGTTCGATTACTTGGGGGATTTGAGTTGGATGCGCTGGCTGGGCAA
>CALGJN010000262.1:0-1337 GCA_937920185.1 uncultured Cellvibrionales bacterium
TGCAAGGATGCTCAAGACATCCTCTGAGAGAAAATGGGCCGATAACTGTCAAGCACCGTCACAGTGCTCATACCGACTTTCTCCAAATTAACGATCACATTCGCGTATGCCGATTGCCGTACCTCATCTCGCGGATGCGTCACAATCGCCTCATTGATTGCAGTCGATGGCGCTAACAGCCCATCGAGCGCGTCGTCACCAAGCAACTTATCGCCCAACGCTTGCGTTGCAGCGCCAAACTCATCAGCATTCCATGCTGCCGGTAACTCCCCAGGCACTATCCGGTACAAGCGAAGCGACGAAAATTCGAATGCCACCATACGGAATAATTTGTTGGCCATCCTCGGACTTGGCGCATAGTTTGCTATCTCAAGCATCGCATTTTGCGCCGTTACCGAAAAATACATGACGGGGACGCTTGCGGAATTCCAGCGCGCACCATGCCGAAATGATCTAGATTTCGTGTAGTCGCTCCAACTGTCGATAAAGTTTTTGTGGATGATCCGAAAGAGGATCACGCAAATTCTCCATAACGCATCGCCAACAGGGTTTGGCGAAGACTTTGACGACCGACAATCGTGGTCAATAACTCCATCGGCTCCGCACCTGAAAGTGCCGGGATCGGTGTGTTTAACCACTCGCTGAGTAGCTCGGCATCGTCCTCAAAAAAACAGCACAATTCCGACCAAATGAGCGTCAAATCATTAATCTCATCGGTCTGCACCTTGGACAGCGTGCGCCTGTAAAATTTTGAAAAATTCGAGGTCTCAGTACCCAGCGTATCGGCCAGTAGCTGTCGCGGAATTCGCTCACTCAAACGCTGAAGATAGGCGCCATCCATACCCCGTAGAACCATCCGAGCCATATCGATAGACGTGGCGGATGGCACGACCCCCAGCCGGTCAACCTGCGAGGTGCCAAACACCCGATCCTCCATCACTGACTCAATCGTGTTAGTCGACATAGACACTCCCAATAAGTATTTTGTACGGCAAGTATAAAGTATATATTACTTCTCTGCTCGCGTCTCCCTACAATAACGTCGGCGCTGCACAGCCGCCCAAAGCCTGACGCATGAACTTTTTTTGCGGTAGCGTGGAATATCGCTAGTCTTAAAGAGGCACCGAAGGTATATCTGCATAACAGGCCAATTCTGGATCGCGGTATGATTGTTCCCAGTTCCCAGTTCCCAGTTGCCAGCTTGTTGAAGCTGTTGGCAGCTGAGGTTCTTGGCTCCCGCTAGGTTGGCTCCCTGTAGGTTGGCTCCCTCTAGGTTGGGGATTAAAAGGGGACGCTACCCTTTTTCAGGCTTCCTTTGTAGGGCGACCCTGCGGTCG
>CALGJN010000263.1:0-1017 GCA_937920185.1 uncultured Cellvibrionales bacterium
TATAACCGCGGTACCGATGAGAAGTACGAAGTTTATGAGTTGCTCGACAACTGGGAGGAGTACCGCGAAAACCTCTACACCGTGCGCCTCGAGGCAGATAACCTCTTTGACTACGCAAACTTTGTTTACATAGGCTCCTATCGCGAGTACAAGGGCAGTTATCTCGACGATTGGTCTCGCGAGGATGCCCAGGACCTATTTAGGACCTGGATCATCGGAAAAGATCATACCCAAGAGACCACCAGCGAATTCCGGTTGCAAAATAGCGATACCACGGGGAAGCTCAATTGGACGCTCGGGGGGTTTTACGACAAGAGTGAAGACCCCAAAAATCCTGACACTCAGTGGCAGTACCACGCGCCCGGCGATCGCACCGCGGCGGCAGCGCTGTATTGGTGGGAGGACGATGCCGCACAGATTGGTATCGATAATTTTAACAACCCGACGAAGAACTGGAACCTTGCCACTATTGCGGATTGGGCGACCGAGCGTGCGCTGTTTGCCGACGTTAGCTACACCGTTGATACTGCCAGCATAGGCAGTTTTGAGCTGGGCGCGGGGGTTCGTAAGTTCTGGCTGGAGGATGGGTCCCATGACAAGTCAACCGGGATCTGGAGCGACGATGAAGACATTACCGCGGGTAAAGAGAGCGGTGAAAGGTATAAGCTAACCGCCGCGTGGCAGCCGGCTGAGTCTCAGTCAATGTATTTACTGTATTCCGAAGGGTACCGCCCGGGTGGAAACAATGGTCGAATACAGCAGTCTTGCACCGACGATCCCCTCGCCAAATTCAGGGTTGATCGCTACGAGTCCGATGCCATTAAAAACTATGAACTGGGCTACAAGGCGTCACTGGCCGACGATCGGATTACCCTGGCCACGGCGATTTACCAAGTGGACTGGACCGACATGCAAACTGAGATCTACATGGATTGCGGCTTTTCGTCTACTGGTAATGCCGGAAGTGCGCAGTCGAGGGGCATCGAGTTTGAATCCACCGCCGATCTCGGCGATGAT
>CALGJN010000264.1:0-2297 GCA_937920185.1 uncultured Cellvibrionales bacterium
AGACGTTACTTCCCTACGAATTCGCGCGCACCCATCGCCTGCTGTTGAACGCCGCGCAAGACACCTTGGTGGTTGCGCCCGGCGCACCGCACTGGGCGATTGGCGAAGTCGGCCGCTGCTACCCGCAGGCCGCAGGGGTCGACGCGGTCGACGACGAGCGTTTCGATCACTTGTTGAGCGAACTCTACAGCGGCAGACAAAATTCCTCCGAGTCGGTGATGGCGGACATCAAAGAATTTGTCGATCTTGAATCGGCCGCCGCCGAACTGGAGGAGGCGGGCGACTTGCTCGACGCAGAAAATGATGCCCCGATCGTACGCCTACTAAACTCTATTTTTGCCGAATCGCTGCGCGAGAACGCGTCGGATATTCACATCGAGCCCTACGAAAAAAACGCCTTGGTGCGCTTTCGTCTCGACGGGGTGCTGCGCACCGTGCTCAGTCCATCGGTACAGATTACACCGCTGCTGGTGTCGCGTATCAAGGTCATGGCCAAGCTTGATATCGCCGAGAAACGCCTGCCCCAAGACGGTCGTATGAGCGTTAAGCTGGGAGGCCGAAACATCGATTTGCGGGTCTCGACCATGCCTTCCAGTCACGGTGAGCGGGTGGTGATGCGCTTGCTCGACAAGGAGGCCGGCAAGCTCCAGGTCGATGATCTCGGCATGCCGGCGGCGACCAAGGCCGAGTTGGACGAATTGATTGGCCGGCCCCACGGCATTTTATTGGTCACCGGGCCGACTGGCTCGGGCAAGACCACCTCGCTGTATGCGGCGCTGCAGCAAATGGATCGCACCGAGCGCAACGTCATGACCGTCGAGGATCCGGTGGAATACGACCTGCCTGGCGTCAGCCAAACGCAGATCAACCTGCGCGCCGGCATGACCTTTGCGCGTGGTTTGCGGGCTATTTTGCGGCAGGATCCAGACGTTATTTTAATCGGCGAGATTCGCGATGGCGAGACCGCCGAAATCGCCACTCAGGCGAGCCTCACCGGCCACCTGGTGCTGTCGACCCTGCACACCAACACCGCGGCGGGTGCTATTACCCGACTGCAAGATCTCGGCGTCGACAGTTTTTTGTTGGCCTCGACGGTGCGCGGCATCATGTCTCAGCGCCTGTTGCGCATGCTCTGTGGGCGCTGCCGGGAGGCGGTGCAACCCAACCAATATCACCGCGACCTGTTGCGCTTGCCCGAGGGGGCAGAGATTTATCAGGCGCGCGGTTGCGGTGACTGCAACAACACTGGTTACGCCGGGCGTCAGGCGCTGTTTGAACTGGTCACGGTGGATGCCGAACTGCAGACGCTGATCCATGAAAATGCTGGAGAACTGGAGCTCGAGGCGACGGTGCGCAAGAGCGTGCCGAGCATTCGCGACGCCGGCTTCAAGCTGGTGGTCGAAGGCGGTACGACCATCGAAGAAGTTCTGCGCGTGACGAGCGCCTAAGCGTGCCAGCTTTTGATTACGCCGCCTACGACCGCGCTGGAAAACTCCAAAGCGGGGTGATTGCGGCGGATTCAGAGCGCCACGCGCGACGGCTTTTAAAGGAGCAAAAGCTGCTGCCCTCGACGCTCTCCGAGGTCGGCCGACAGCCGTCGACCAGCGATGCAGGCGGCCGTTGGCAGTGGTTAGTCGGTCGCCGCAAGGCCCGCGTCAACAACTTTGATCTGGCGCTGCTGTTGCAGCAGCAGGCGATCCTTATCCAGTCGGGGTTGCCGCTTGAAGATGCGCTCAAAATGACCATCGAGCAGGCAGAGACCGACAGCCAGCGGCGCATGGTGCAAAGTTGGCGCAGCGAAATCGTCGAGGGCCGCAGCTTTTCTGAGGCGCTCAAGCGCTCGCCCTACCAAATTCCCGAGAGTATCGTTGCCGGTATTGGCGTCGGCGAGGAGAGCGGGCACTTGCACGAAGTGCTGAGGCGGCTCGCCGAAGATATTGAAAACAGCGCGGAAAACCGCAAGACGGTGTCGCGGGCGTTGATCTATCCGGCGACGCTGCTGGCGACATCGCTGATAGTGGTGTCGATCATGATGGTTTGGGTGGTGCCGAAAATCACCGCTATCTTTATCAGTTCGAAGCGCGAGTTGCCGTTGATGACGCGGGTCGTCATGGGTCTGAGCGACTTTGTGCAAGACTATGGTATCTATGTACTGGCCTTTGCAGTGCTGAGCTTTTTGGCCTTTAAGCAATGGCTGCGCGACGCTGATCGGCGTCGTCGCTGGCACCAGATACTTTTGGCTACGCCGGGGGTTGGACGCTGGATGCACATGGCCAATATCGCCGATTGGTCGCGCA
>CALGJN010000265.1:0-20234 GCA_937920185.1 uncultured Cellvibrionales bacterium
TTTGATCTTTTGATCTTTTGATCTTTTGATCTTTTGATCTTTTGATCTTTTGATCATAGCCCCCTCGCCCATCTATTAGGAGTCAACCGTTGATTATTTTGCACGGCTTTGCCACATCAAACTACTTTAACATGGTCAAACATGCCCTTATGTTTAAGGGCTGTGACTTTGAGGAAAACACCATCTATCCGCAAGCGCCCGGTTTGCGTGCCATTTCGGCAACCGGAAAAGTGCCGGCGATCACCACCGCTAGCGGCCAACACTTGGCGGAAACCTCGGTCATCCTCGACTACCTCGAAGACCTTCACCCGCAGCCGAGGCTATACCCTGAAACGGCTGAGGCACGCGCGCAAACGCGCCAATTGATGAAAGTACTCGAGCTCTATCTAGACATTCCAGCGCGCAAATTACTGCCCGCGGTGTTGGGGCGGCAAACGCCAGATCCAACGGTCGCCAAGCAAACCCAAGACAGTCTTACCAAAGGCTGTGAGATGGTCGCGCAATTGACGTCTATGGCGCCCTATGCGCTCGGCGACCAGCTATCGATGGCAGATATTTTTATGCGCTACGCCCTATCGATTCCAACCATGGTAAAGCCTTTGCTGCCGGATTCAGATCCACTGCTCGCCGTTCCCGGACTGGCCGAATGGCAAAGAATGATGGCAAACACCGACATTGCACGGCGCATAGATGCTGATCAAGCGGCCAATTACGCCGAGTTTATGGCCCGCATCAGCGCAAAATCCAAATAAATTGTGCGCGCCTACCGATGCGATCAATAGCCGCCATTGCGCCTATTGTGACGCGATAAATTCTGCCGCGGTCATGCGGTGGTAATGAATGCCGTGGACGCCCAAATCCACTGGATCGGGGTCGACAATGTGCACAGGTGCGTTGTTTTGCAGCGCACACTGCAGCGCTATATCGGTGATTCCCACGCTAAATGAGGTGCCTATAAATACCATTTTGGTCGCGCTTAGCAGCCAATTTTGGGCCGCAGACATACGGTATAGCTCGGTGTAATACTCATCAAACAACAGTACAAAGGGCTTTAAAGACTGGTTCATCTGCGGCGTTTGGGTAGTCGACGAGATACGGAACGCATCCAGCAATGCGGTCTTTAAATGACCGTCATCGTTGGCCGCGTCTTGGTTGTCTGCCACTTGCTGCCAAGGTGCGTCGAGCAGTTCTACCTCCGCCCCCTGATCGTGCAGCACGGTGACCTTGTCGAGTCGACCGTGGATCGGAATATAATCTACATTGCCGGCCTTGCCGTCGAGGCCATCGATATTTTGCGTGATCAACTTTTTGTCGGCCAGCCAGCGGTGCACGCGGTTCGGTTGCAGGTGCCTGTACTGGGCAAACCGACGGTAATACCAGAGTAAAAACTCAGCCGGGCGCTGCATATACATAGCCCGCGTTGCCATTTGTTGAGGCGTATAATTGACGCTCCCGATAGTCCAAAAGCCGTCTTCCCCCCTAAAGGTTGGAATACCGCTCTCGGCGCTGACGCCAGCGCCAGTAATGTAAAGAGAAGGGTGCATAAAAAACGCTGCTAGCGATTATCTGAACCACCATCATGGCGCAAAACTAGTCGGCAGTTCAAGGTTGCAGTCATGCAATACTGGGCCACAAACACCGTGATTTAGACTTGGCACTGCCGACGCGGAACGCCTAGTGTGAGCCCCAATTGCCGGATCCCATAAGCACGTCGCTACCAGGAGTCGACGCGCATAATGGCATCCGCCGGTTGTGCCGGCGCCGGCTTAAAATCACTGCCTAGCGTATAGGCCACCGGTATCAGGGCCACCTGGGTGACCTCGTGGTAGGGAATATTCAATATATCTGCGATCTCGCGCTCGTAGTGCAAGTGCGATGTGGTCCAGCAACTGCCCATACCGCGGGCTCGCGCGGCGAGCATAAAATTCCATGTAGCAGGGATGATTGAGGCATACATGGTCGCCTGATAGACAAGGTCAGAAGACACATCCGGATGATTTAAGCGCCCCCGCAAGCAGGGAATCAAAAGCACCGGAACATCTTGTATGCTGTCGGCCAAATAGGCGATGGACGTCTGCGTGCGTGCGTCGGCCAAGGGGTTGGCGGGCGGACCTTGGCGATCTTTCTGAGCGTTTGCCCGACGTTGCAAAAATACCTCGTGGCCCTTTCTATACCACTTTGCGATACGGCGTTTTTTTTCGGCGTCGCAAACCACTAAAAATTGCCAGTTTTGACCAATCGAACTAGTAGGTGCCTGCATCGCCAGTTGAACGCATTCCTCGATCAGACTCATCTCGACCGGTTTGGTTAAGTCCAACCGCTTGCGCACCGATCGAGTGGTAGCCATCAATTGATCTGGGGTAAGGTGGTGCAAGGACATTATCATCCTCCTTTAAGTCCGCTAGAGTGAAACGCGACGCTTTATTGTTGTGTTGACGGGTGCGCGCGCTGGACACAATCGCTCGGTGGCCATTGATTATATGCAATTCATGTAAATATAGATCATTCCTGGGTAGCGCCGCTCGCCGCACCCGCGCTGGAACAACCTCCAAATCAGCCAATAGTCGTGTACAACATTTTTTGTAGCCAGCCGATCATGCTTATTAGCATCGCGATAAAGCCGAATCTTAGGCGTCCGAAATCAATATAAACGCCACAGCGATTATAGAAACGAATAGCGAAAAAGACCGGCTTAAAACGTTAAAAAAGATCCGCCGAGCGTGTATGATTGCATAAAACCAGCCGACTTGCGGCGGAATGACTAGGTGTTAATGCGCTGTGAAATCTCTCGCTAAAACCATTGCCGTGCTACTGCTGTTGATCGCCATTGGGACGATCGTCAATACCCTAACCCACCCCAGTCGCCAGTTAGCGCTTGCGGGTATCCCTCCGATGTCGCTAGAACGCGATGCGATCGTACCCCGACTGCAGCGAGCCATACAGCTCAAGACCCTGTCCCACGACGACAATCGGCTATTTGATACGCAGAGCTTTAAAGATCTCCACGCACATATTTTTAGCAGCTTTCCGCTGATTGCCCAGCAGCTCGAGGTCGAGGTGGTCAACGAAATGTCGCTGCTGTTTTTTTGGCCGGGCTCCGATGACTCCCTCAATCCGGTCGCATTGCTCAATCACCTAGATGTGGTGCCGGTACAATCGAACACGCTCGACCGCTGGAAGGCGGCACCGTTTTCAGGCGATATTATCGACGGTAGAATTTACGGGCGCGGTACCCTCGACGTAAAAAGCGGTGCCATGGCATCGCTTGAGGCGATAGAGTTACTGCTAGCTGGTGGATTTCAACCCCGTCGATCGATCTATATCGCGTTGGGACATGACGAGGAAACGGGCGGTGCTGCCGGGGCCCGCGCCATAGTCGAGCGATTGAAACAACGCAATGTAGAACTTGAATTTGTGCTCGACGAGGGCGGCGCAATCGTCACCAATGCCATGCCCGGTATCAGCAATAAAATCGCTATGATCGGCGTTGCAGAAAAAGGTTATATCTCTTTAACACTGACCGTTGAAACCGCGTCTGGGCACTCTTCGCAACCGCCGAAAGAGATGGCTATCGGCATCTTGAGTCGGGCACTGGTGCGTATCGAAGATCAACCGTTTCCGAGCCGTCTGAGCGATCCGGTAAGACTCAATTTGGAGTACCTCGCGTCGGAACTACCCGCACCACTTAAGTGGGTGGCGACCAACCTATGGTTGTTTAAACCACTCATACTCGCCGCATTCGAAGGCGACCCCACTCTGGGTTCGCTGGTTAGAACCACTGCAGCAATTACACTGTTTAATAGTGGTGTCAAAGATAATGTGCTCCCCACCACCGCCGAGGCAACCGTCAATTTTCGTATTTTACCGGGAGAAACACGCCACTCAGTGATGGCACGGATTGTTCAAGTAGTAGGCGACGAGCGGGTTAAAATTGACTATTTGGCGGGATTTGAAAGCAATCCATCGCCGGTCTCAGATTATCGGGGTTTGGGCTTTCAACTCATTCAAAAGACCGTCAGCGAGACCTTTAATCAGCAGGGTGCGGTGGTTTACTCGACGCCCTTTCTGTTGATGGGAGGCACTGATTCTAGACACTACAAGAGCATTGCAAAAAATATCTACCGTTTTTCGCCCATCGATATTCAGGTGGCTGAATTACCCAGTATTCACGGTATCAACGAGAGCATCAGAGTCCAAAATTACCTCGACATGGTTCGGTTTTATCATCGCTTTATCGGCAATTTAAACCAGCCATTCAAACCCGATGCGGCGATCTCTGGCGCCGACTAAGGACGTCATTTTCATTGTCATCGCCTTCACCGGCGCGCTGCTGCACCGGGCGCTTATCTGAATGGCCCAACGTTTGACGGATCGTCAAACGTCCTCTGGCCAACTCTCTAGGGTCACTGAAAGCGCTTTATAGCGCCTACCAATCGTAGTGTAGATTAAGGCTCAATTGACGGCCAGAGGCTGGTGTACCGGGAAACTGCTGGAAATCCTCGTCGGTTAAATTTTCCACCGAGGAAGAAAATCGAAAACCACGATCGCCGCTCGGCGCCCAGATCAACGACGCCGACGCCAGGTAGGACTCTGCTGAACTGGTGCGCAGGGGATTGCTCTCCTGCAATCGATATTCGTTGTCTAGGCGTAATTCTATGTCGTCGGTGATGGGGTATTGCACGGCCAAGGTGGCGCGATGACGAGCGAAATTTAAGGCGTAAAAACTGGCGTCCACGGTGGCACCACCGTAGTCTGAATCCTTGTCTAAAAAATTGTACGCAGCGGTAATACTGAGGTCATTCCAAGACTCGCTAAACAACAGCTGTGCGCCCAACACATTTATGTTGACGTCATTCGCTTGGCGCGAGAATGGCGCACCGCTCGAATAGGTCCAATCGACTAAGTCGCGGTCGCGCCGATAAAACACCGCCAGTTTGGCGGTCCGGGTACCGGAGTGGTCAGCCATGGTGATGGTCGCTTGGCCCGCTCGTTCGCGGCCGAGGCGAGCGTTGCCGCCAAACAAACCAGAGGGTCGTGAATTCAACGCGGTATAGCCCGGTAACTGCGAGCTACCGGCATACTCAAACTTTAGATATCGACTGCCCGACTTAGTAGGATAGGAAAACTCCGCGCCGAGCATCGGCGACACCTCGTTGTCATCGCGGTTCGATAGATCGACGGAGACACCGGCGGTTAGGGTTACTTTGCGCTCAGGGGTGTTAACCAGTATGAACGAGGGTGTCAGGCTCAACGTCGCGTAGTCGCGAGAGTCAAATCGTCCTTCGGTCAAATCGGTTGAGCGAACCAGTTCATCCGACATCAATTGCATAGCGTAACGCCAATCCCAGTTACCGCGCTGAATGGCGCCCTGTGCGCCCATACCATAGACCCGTGTTTGATGGTCAAATGCACCGGTTACCGCAGATTCCTGCGTCGTTCGGTCAAAATCGTAGTCGTCTACTAGCTTGCGAAAGTAGCCGCCAACCTCAAACCAAGCGTTTTCAGTACGCGCCCGATGAGTCGCCACTAACAGCGTCGTCTTTGTGTGGTCAGTTTCTGCCAGTGTCTCGAAGCCAGTGTAAGCGCCGGGCCAACCAAAGAACTTGTCTTGATAGGCGAAAATAACATCGGATTGGCTATCGTCCGTTGCGCGTTGCAAGTGCAGATTGTAACGTTCGAAAGAATGGTCACCGTTGGCAATACTGCCGTCGCCGTCGGAAAATGCAATCGATCCCTGTACGGCGAGATGCCCACTGTCCGTGTCGTCGTGAACCAAAGCGGCACGCAGGGATTGGTTGTGTAAATTATCGCTGCCAGCGCCGATTCTGAGCACACCACCGCGTTGAATGGTCGGTATCCCATAGGCGACGGTGGCGATGCTAGAATTAAATCCGCCAGTCGCGTTATTAATACCTGTGTGCACCTCCGGTGCGGACAATAACGCCGGATCGATGGGTAGGCCGGCCGCATAGTGACCGGTCTGAGGATCGATGATGGTGAGCGCTCCAACTTTGAAACCAATATTTTCAAATAGACTACCTTGAACGGTAACATCCGCCTGGCCTTCGGCCAAACCTCTGGTTTGAAGTTCGATCGATGGGTCAAATCGCAACAAGGTGACAGCAGAGGCATAGGTGCCCGCAGGCGTATCGAGCGCGACTGTTTTCGCCTCGACCTCAATTTCGTCGATCCACTGCGTTGCCACGGTATCATTTATCTCTTGCGCTAAGCCCGATGTAGCGAGCGCGCAAGAAGCGGCGACCGCGAGTAGATTTATCGATGATTTCACTTTTCACTCTCTTAGGTAATGGGTTGATTCAAGGACAATTTTTCTGCGGGGGTGCTGTCAAGAGTTGTTACTAGACGCTCTCCATGGTCTGATTTTGAGGGGCATTCAAACGACGCATCCCAACGTCGAGTGCATAATAAGCGACAGCCATTATATGTCAACCAGTTATTTTTAAAATGGTTAACAACGAGCGCGAAAGGAAGTTAGAGAGGCGGAGTTTGCAACGCCCATAAAGAACTCATCGGGCATAAAAAAGGGATGCCTTATGGCATCCCTTTTCAATCGTCAGTGTCTTTATGTAAGCATCAGCACCTGCCTAACATTAAATGCGTAGCGCCTAACAATACATGCATAGTGCCTAGAAATTGTAGCCCGCGCTCATGTACCAGAATGCGCCTTCAATGCCCATTGGCGAGGTTTCATAGTAGATCGCACCGAGTACATTACCGGGTTCACCTTCTGCCACCGCACCGGCTGAACCGTCAATCTTTTCGGCTTCTTGATCAAAAATATTCTGCGCGCCAATCGACACGTTAAAGCTATCGTTGATCTGGTACGTCACCTCTACATCAAAAGTTACCGCTGCATCTGCATCGGTGCCAAACCAATCAGCGTGAACCGCGTAGTACTCGCCGAAGTAGTTGGCGCGCACAAAGGCACTGATATTTTCCCAGTTCTGGTTCATGGTCAAGGTTGCACGGTGGTTGGGCAGCCCTTCTTCAAGGCGCTTGACCTTGCTGTCGCTGGTCACGTTACCCTGATCGGATACTTCGGTGTCGGTGTAGTTGTACGCCGCACTGAAGTCGGTGCTGCCACCCATCAGGTCAGTACTATAAGTGGCGACGATGTCGATGCCCGAAGTCTCGGTGTCAAAGTCGTTGGTAAAGTAGTTCACTTCGCCGATCAACTCGGGGTTGGGGACGCCGGCCGCCGCCATGGCAACGCGCTGAGCCGCGGTCGGTGCGGCATTACTAGTCAGAGCGATACGGTCATCAACTTCGATGTGAAACCAGTCCGCGGTCAATTCAATTTCTCCCAAAGTGGCCACAACACCCAGTGCAAAACTGGTGGATTCCTCGGGCTTAAGTTTTGGTGCCCCGAGCTTGAATGCAGGCAGGGTTTGCGCCTGGGTTAGCTGTCCGTCAACCAGGGTAGTCTGGGTATTGACGACGTTGGCCTGACCCTGCGTTGGCGCCCGGAACCCGGTGCTGTGGGATCCGCGAATCGCCAAGTTGTCGGTGATGTGGTAGTTAAAAGCCACCTTGTAGTTGGTGGTATCGATACCACTGCTGTAATCTTCATAACGCAGCGCAGCCTGGAGCAACAGGTCGTCAATCACTTGGTAGGAGACGTCGCCATAGACCGCGTAGTTGCGCCGCGAAAACTCACCGGCTGAATCCGGTGAAAAGCCCGCAAAACCGTGGGAGCCTACGTTGAAACCCTGCACAGCGTACTTGCCGGCTTTCCAAGACGCCTCTTCACCAGAGATCACGGTAAACGTCGTCTCGCGCCATTCGGCACCATAAGCAAGGTTCAAAGAACCAATTTCTTTCGACAGGTCGAGATTGAAGGTCTTGGCCAGTTGAATATAGCTACCGGTTTTGAAGTTGCGCGGCGAATCGGGACCCATCGATGGATTAAAGGTGTTATTCAGTCCAAAGGAGGCCTCGTTGCGACCTACAGATCCACTGACGTCATAAGACGTACCCCCACCCAACTTGCCGCTGCGACCCATCGTAAACGAGGTATCGGTGATATTGCCGGTAAATCGCGGCGTGTAACCGCCGGGCGCAGCCTGGTTCAGCAAGTAGCAATTTGGATTGGCAATCACCGCATCGCGTCCAGCATAATCGGCTGGATCGAGCGCCGCAGGGCAGTTGCCGGACATATCGCCGGTGACGTCGGCAATCAGTCGAGTACCATCGGACTTGGTAAACACGCCCTCCCGACCATCCGGGTTGCGGTAATAAAAGCCGCCATCGATGTCGCGTTCGGAGTAGTTACCAAACATGTAGGCGCGACTGCCGTCGCCGAGGTCAAGACCCGAGTTAAAAAAGAAGGTCACGTCGTCGTCGATGATCGGTGCACCCCAAATTTGCGCAGGTCGGCTAACGTAATTATTGCCAGCGTCGATCAATGACTGAGCATCTGGTCGCTGCATGCTGCGCGAGGTCGCCTTATTGTCTTTCAACTGAAAGCTGATGTTCATAAAGCCAGCATCGGTCAGTGGCATACCAATTTTGCCCATCACTACCGTGGTTTCGCCATCACCCTTTTGGTATTCGCCGCGCTTGATCCTCAGGCTACCGCCCTCTGCAGAGTCGTCGAGGACAAAGTTGATAACCCCAGCCACCGCATCTGAACCGTACTGTGCCGCAGCGCCGTCGCGAAGAACTTCAACTGATTTTAACGCGATGCTAGGAATTACAGAAATGTCTGGGCCCTGTGAGCCATCGTTTACACCACCGCCCTGAAAGGCGATGACCGAGGCACGGTGTCGGCGCTTGCCGTTGATCATGACCAAGGTGCTGTCCGACGACAGACCACGCAAGTTGGCCGGACGGATCATACTCGCCGCGTCGCTAATCGGCTGAAGATGCACGTTCAACGACGGCACCGCCGCCTGCAACTGCATCATCAAATCGTTGCTAGCCGACTTGCCGAGTTCATCGGCATCGATGACGTCGACCGGTACCGGCGAATCGCCAACCGAGCGAGGCGCGCCGCGCGAACCCATCACCACGACTTCTTCGAGTGTGGCGGTGGCGTCGTCTGCAGCCACCGTTACTGGCATCGTCATGGCGGCCGCAAGTACAGCGACTGCCAGCGTTTTAGCGTTCCAAATAGTATTCGAATTCATAAGTCTCCTCCAATGAGAACAATGATCTTAGGGTCATCCATGTCTCTATACACAATCAAACCTGCTCTAACTAACAGCTTGATAAAATCGAAAAACCGTGGTTCTAGCTGCCCAATTCAAGGCACACAATACAACACAAATGTATGCTAAAAAGCATGATTGCCATCCAATAGCGGATTAAATAACGCTGCGCTCTGGCCGCACTAAAACCCGGTCAGAGCCATACCCTTATATAACACCTTGCATTACAACAGTGGTGCTTAGTCGGCTTGCACTGGCAGCCGAAATTCGATGCCATAAGGCCTGATAATAGAGCGGCTTTTTCAGCGAGCGAGCCGTAAAGGTAAACGCGCGATCTTCGGTGACCCACTTTGCGGAACCGATCGCCTGCATGCGACCGGCATTTCAAAGACCCAACCCCTCAGCGTCTGCCCTGAGTAGCACCAAGGTCGCTGCATAAATGCAATCCAACGAGTACTTGTGTCACCCTCGGTCGAAACGTTTATGCATAAAAAAGGGGCGCCGTTTGGCACCCCTTTTTTATCTCACACGCTTTTTTTATCTAACATGGGTCAGTACTTACGTGCTGACCTCATCTAGATAACTCAGCGGAGTTGCTTAAAAGTTGTAACTGTACTTGGCATACCAAAACGCACCACTAAAGCCCATTGGTGCAAACTGGCTGTACTTGTTACCGTAAGACAGAGGGTCATGCAAAGTGTCGCCAGCTTCATCTAGGACATTGTTACCGCCTAGCATTACCGACGAGTTTTCGTTCAGAGTGTAAGACAGCTCTAAATCAACCACCATTTCACCTGAGTAATCCAAACCTTCGTTGCTATCATACCAATCACTGTAGGAGCTGAGGCGTGCAAGCATTCGCCACTTATCCATCATGTGATTAGCCGAAAGGTTCCAGCGAGTGTCTGGCGTCATATCTTCAATTCTGCGCTCACGCTCAGCATCAATGGTATCGCCACGGCTAGTAATTTCAGTCGTTGTCTTGTTGTACGCTAGATTCCAAGCAGTGGTACCGCCCAACCAGTCAGTGCTGGTTGAGATCACCAGATCAATACCGTTGGTATTGGTGTCGAAGTCGTTGGTGAAAAAGCGGAACTGAGACATATCGCCAGCACCAGGAACATTGTCGGCTTTGAGCTGTGCAATGTCATCTGCAGACAAATCAACGTCCTTGGAAAGGTTCAAGCGATCTTCAACATCGATATCAAACCAATCAAGGGTTATATCGAAGGCTCCCACGGTAGCATAGACACCAAAGGTCATATTGGTTGAATCTTCTGGTTCCAATACCTTGCCACCATACAGCAGAGCAACTGGGCTGGTAGCTGGGATAGTTCCCTTGTTTACCAGCTTACCAGTATCATCATCAATGACTGTAGAAACGTTAGACGCATTAGACTGACCTGGAGTTGGCGCTTTGAAACCAGTGCTGTATGTGGCACGGATACCAACATCATCACTCAGGTGGTAGTTAAAACCCAACTTGTAGTTGGTGGTTGTGCCAAAGTCTTCAAAGTCTTCAAAACGCAGAGCAGAAGTCACCAGCAGGTCATCCGACGCATCCCACTCAGCTTCTAAATACGTGGCATAGTTGCTACGATCAAAAACGCCGGCAATGGTCTTAGAAAAGCCAGGGAAGCCGTTACTAGAAAGACTGAACCCTTGATCACCAAGTACACCGGCAGTTGATGAAGCTTCATCACCTGCGCCGATAGTGAATTCTTCAACACGGTACTCAGCACCGAAGGCTAAGTTTACGTCTTCGCTCATAGAATAGGTGAAATCAGCATTCACTGAAGTTTCGATTTGGCGATACAAGCCTGGATCGAAGTCACGTGGAGAGGCTGGACCCATACTTGCATTAACAGTGTTGTTAATAAAGAAGTCAGCTTCGTTGCGGCCGTAATAAGAACTTACGTCCCAACCTAGACCATTAGCCATTTCACCGCGAAGTCCAAATAAGAACGCTTGATCAGTCATGGTGCCGCCAAAGCGTGGCGTGAAACCGCCAGGGATCGTTTCCTGGAAAGAGAAACAGTTGGGATCACCCTGAACGACAGCCATGGCAACTGGATCTGGGATATTGCCAGTTAAAGTAACGGTTGGGCATGAACCACCGTTATCGAGACCATCCATATCACCGATAAGCAGGGTATTGCCGTCGCCAAATACACCGCCACGGTTTGTTGGATTACGGAAGTAAAACCCACCATCGATGTCTTTAGTCGTCGAGTTGGCATAACCATACACTTCTGTATTGTTGCCCAATTCAGCACCAAAATTGACGAACAGCTTAATGTCATCGTCAACTTTAGGACGGCCCCAGACCATAGCTGGCTGAGGTACATTAGTGTAGCCATCTGCAATTAGGGCATCAGCATCTCTGCGCTGTACTGAACGATCCGTTTCGTCGCTAGAGCCGATTTCAAAGGTCGTATTAACAAAACCGTTAGCGCCAAGTGGCAGGCCAAAGTTAGCTGAAACATAAGTCATTGCGCCATCGCCTTCGCTGTATTCACCCGTGCGAACTTGCAGACTGCCGCCTTCACTTGCGTCTTTCAGGTTAAAATTAATCACGCCAGCCAGCGCATCTGAACCATACTGGGAAGCAGCACCATCGCGCAGTACTTCGATGTTTTTCAGGGCGAGACCAGGAATCGCCGATGTATCAGGCCCCTGCGCACCGTCTGAAATACCGCCAGCAGCCCAAAGGATCACTGAAGAACGGTGGCGACGCTTACCATTAATAAGAACCAACGTATGGTCGGCTGCCATGCCACGAAGGCCTTGCGGACGAACCATTGTGCCAGCGTCACTGATCGGTTGATCGTTAACATAGTATGAAGGCACTGAGTTACGCAGTAGGTTGGTGATGTCAACGTCACCTTGGTTAGTTAGCTCGGAGCCACTAATCACGTCAACTGCTGACACTGAATCAGTGACTGAACGGGCTTTGGCTCGTGCACCAACGGTGACAATTTCCTCAACCATTTCTTCTGCTACAGCAGATGCTACTGGTAGCATAGCGCTACCGACAAACAAAGTCGCAGCAACGGCGTTTAATTTCCAAATAGTATTCAAATTCATAAGTCTCCCCCAGAGAGTGATGAAAAAACTACACATTTATCGGTTTGGATGATTGGAAGTAATGAGTGACTCGTACTAAAGAGTAAATTAATACCTCCATATCAGAAACGTATTGCTTTTTTAATCACGCAATACGCGGCGCACTATATAGTATTAGCTCTTATAGTCTAATTATTTATCATAAAAGCGGCAAATTACTGAAAATTTTGGCTGCGCGGTGACGATTTATTCTTTTTGTCATAGAAATTATGCAATTAAAAATAATTCCGAACCTCGATTAAACTCAAAAACATCGACTAGAAATGGCGAGTGAGCAGGAAAATATAGCGGCTTGATAAAAACGTCAGGGCACCGGCCCATCTTTCCGGCTACTTTTAACTAATAATGGTGCACTAAAGTGGCATAAAGCGCCGTTGGCGCACCCCCAGCGCTGGCTTTGGCAAGTAACAGGAATATGCAGTAACAGGAGTATAAAGGGTGATGCACGGCGTTTGCGCACTCTGATTAACGCCCTAGACCGCGACACGCACTAAAATTGACGGTCACAACCAAGTCAGGGCCATGATCACCAGCGAAAAATACATTGGGCCGAAAAAACACAGCCCTGCAATAGCCCTATTGGTGCGAGCATGGCTCAGCGGGGATCACTCTTGCCGGTCAAACACCAGCGCCTTTATCATCGATACCGTCATCAACGCCATCACTAATGAAAACGGCAAGGCACCAATGATCATCGCCGAGCGCAGGGCGTCCATACCCCCAGCCGCTAGGAGCACGCCGACCAACAGCGCAAAGATCAAACCCCAAATAACCACGTGAATCCCGCGCTTTTGGCTTTGATCGCCACCCGATGCCAGCGTGTTGATAATTAAGATACCGGAATCCGCCGAGGTAATTAAAAACGTCAACAACAATGTCACTACCACCACCGACAATGCCACGGCCATTTCGGGTGACAACATCAAATTAATCGTGGTGAAGAGTTGCGCCGAGATGTCGGCATTGACGATTGCGCCTTGGGCAATCCCCTTAAGCTCCAAATCGATCGCTGTCGCGCCGATAAATGTAAACCAAGTGAGGCAGATCAGCGACGGAATAATCATCGCCCCTAAGACGTATTCGCGTACCGTGCGGCCTTTGGAAACACGCGCTAAAAACAACCCAACAAAGGGCGCAAAGGCGATCCACCAGGCCCAGTAAAAAATATTCCATGCCCCTTGCCAGTCGCGCAGCGCCGCACCAACTTCGGTTTCGGGGCTGTTCCAAACGGTCGTCGACATGCTCGGCAGAGCCATCAGGTAATCCCAAATTGCGTAGCCAAAACTCTTGAGCGCAAAGGCGCTCGCGCCAAACAGTACAAAAAATAGGATTAAAAAAATCGATAGCCCCATATTGATGTTAGACAGCCATTTGATCCCGCGCTGTATTCCAGACATCGCCGAAACGCAGGAAGCGCTGACGATGACCGCCAATCCAACCACCTGTGCCACTAGCGTGGGTTTACCCTCATCATCGACGATCCACTGCAACCCGCTGATGTTAAAGATACCGGAGGCAAATTGAGAAACACCGTAGCCGATGGTGACACCCAAGCCGATCAAGGTTGCCAAAATCGCGGCAATATCCACCAGATTACCTGCCCATCCCGACATCGCCGAACCGAATAATGGTTGTAAGCCAGAACGAATGGTCAGTGGTAAGCCGCGCGCATAGCTCAGATAGCCGAGCGAAATACCAATCACGCCGTAGCAGGCCCAGGGGGTCAAACCATAGTGCAAGAGCGCCCATTTATAGGCATTGCGAACATTGTCTGCATCCAGAGGAGTGCTGATACCGCGGATCGTATCGGGGTTAGCGGCAAAGTGAAAAATAGGTTCAGCCGTAGAATAGGTGAGCATGCCGATGCCGATACCGGCGCCAAACATCATCGACAGCCAAGTAAACATCGAAAATTCGGGTTTATCGCCCGTTCGCCCCAGCACCACAGCGCCGGTGCGGGGCCATATTGCCAGTGCCACGCAGGTGACGGTAAAAAAAGCCGTGACGTAAATGTACCAACCACCAAAAGATGAGATCGACCAATTCTGCATACTCAAAAGTTGCTCACCGGCGCGTTCTGGCGACGCACCGACCCAGAGAATCAAGGCGACGATAAAAACCTTGGGGATGGCTGCTACCGCAAGGTTAAAACCTCGATAAAAGCCGGTTTTTTCGGTAGTGATCGATACTTCGCTATGCTTTGACTGTTGCACTAACAACTCCCAGTTAATTATATTATTGCTCGACCCGCAGCGACTCAATCCGTCGAGCGGGTGTTGGCGGTCGATCCCCAACCCTGCGGCGTTCAAAATGCCCCTAAACGGGTAACAGTTACCGTTTGGCGGCGCCTTTAATCAAACCAAAGATTGGTACCTTAGCGTGTTTAAAATCGTTTTGCCACTGGCCAAACGACCACTAGCCAGAGCCCTCCACCTAGCAATCTGGCATGTGGCGAGCATGCCATCCAGTGGATGAATCGGACGCATCTTTAATCGATCCATCGCAGCGGTCACATGGCCCTGACAGAGAACAGCGCGCGATCAATCGTGCGCCGATGGCAACGGATCCCTGCGATGGCGTGGTCGTCGCAATTGATTTTCAAGCCAAACATTTTGCATAGATTAATACATTTATTAATGCTGTCTATTAATAATACCAGCGATATAAAATTCGTCTATGACTAGATAATGCGACGTTTAAAGCGATTACCCGTGCAACTGGCTATACTAGTGATATCCGAACATCGCGCGACGACGCAACCGACGGTTAACCCAACGGGCAACGCCAAGACAATAGTCACCCTTGCGCACGGGGTTGGTGGTCGTCATACCTACTTAGCATTGCTTTTTTATGGCTGGCTGCAATGATCAAACGCCAACAGTTGGGAAAAACTTAGTGGCTCCACTCCTCAAAAAGATATCTTTGCCCGTCGTCATCATTGTCGCTGGACTGGGCAGCTATCAGCTGCTTACCGCGCTAAAACCACAACCGCAAAAGTCCGACGAAGCGCGCAGGGCTATCAGTGTTTTGGTGGAGAAGGTGAAGCGCGCGACAATTGATTCATCGGTGACCACTCAGGGAGAGGTCAGAGCCAAAACCCAAGTGGATATCATCGCCCAGGTGGCCGGCAGAGTAGTCGCGGTGTCTAACGAGTTTGTCGAAGGCGGCAGGGTGCTAGCGGATGTGTCACTGGTATCGATTGAACAGTCCGATTACCAATCTGCGGTGAGAACCGCAGAAGCACGGCAAGCGAGCGCGGAAGTTCGGATGCTGCAGGCAAATGCCGATGCCGATGTTGCTCGGTACCAGTTGCGCAACGAACCGAAGGCCTCCGATTTGGCGCTAAAAAAACCGCAAGTTGCAGAGGCGCAAGCCAATCTAAGAGCCGCCGAGGCGGACCTTGCTCGCGCTCGGTTGAACCTTGCACGGACGCGCATTAGCTTGCCGTTTCGGGGCCGTATTGTCGATACGTCGGTCGCGCTCGGTCAGTACGTGACGCCGGGCAGCAAGATTGGCCGAGCCTTTGCCGACGATGTCGTAGAAATACGCCTACCATTTAATGATGCACAGATCGCCACGCTCGAACTGCCCATTGGCTTTATCGCCGACGCCGACAATGCGCGGTTAGTCAGCATTACCTCGACACTGGCCAATCATCAACATCGGTGGCTCGGTAGCTTGCGAAGACTCGACGCGGCAATAGATCCGTCGACGCGGATGCTGTTTGGTACCGCCCAGGTGCAAGATCCCTACGGGCGAGGCGCGTCAAAAACCGGTATGCCGCTAGCTGTAGGATTATTTGTCAGCGTAGACATTGCCGGGCCCAAGCTCAAAAATGTACTGACAATCTCGCCCTCTGCACTGCGCGCGGGCAACTTAGTGTACGTGCTAAATGAGGATCAACAGCTTGAAATAAGAACCGTTGATGTGGCTTTTAGCAACGACACCGAGGTTGTAATCAGCTCTGGATTGGAGGTCGGCGAGTGGGTAATACACTCGTCCATCCGCAACGCTATCGAGGGCATGCCACTCGAAATAATCGCACCAGAGAAGCCAGCAACACTGAATCAAAGCAACACCGATACCTCAGGGGCTTAGGGCATGCGTTCAGTCATTAGCTGGTGGGCTAACAATCCAGTCGCATCCAATCTACTAATGGTCGGAATAATACTGTCTGGCGCACTCGGTTTTTTTGCCATGGAGCGCGAGGCTTTTCCCACCTTTAGAGATAATGTGGTGACTATTTCCGTGGCCTGGCCTGGCGCCGCACCTCAAGAGGTCGAGGAACAGATTGTTTTTCGGATTGAGGAGTCGTTGAAAAATATCGATTCGATCAAACGCATGTATGCAACCGCCTCAGAAGGCTTCGCCGATATTGAAGTGAGAAGTAAATCCGGCGTCGACATAGAAACCTTTCTCAGCGACGTTAAAAACGCGGTTGACGGCGTCAATTCGCTGCCCAGAGACATCGAGCAACCTTTCGTCCGCCGCAACGTCTACCGCTCCGAAGTTATGCTTATTGCGGTGCATGGCGACGCGGACGAGCGGGGACTGGCGAGACTGACCCACAAACTGCGCAATGAAATCGCCGCGCTGCCCTACGTATCCATTGTGAATTTGATGTTCGACCGCCGCGAGCAAGTGACGATCGAATTATCCGAAAACGCCATGCAGCGTTATGCGCTAAGTTTTGCGCAGGTGGCTAGCGCGATTCGCAATAACTCGATCAACCTCTCGTCTGGCCGAGTGCGAACAGAAACCGGTGATGTGCGACTCAGAGCGCGTAACCTAGCCGATACAGAGATTGATTTTGAACAGATTATTATCGTCCAAAACCCGGACGGCAGCAGTATCCGCGTCGGCGATGTGGCACGCGTGATCGACGGTTTTGAAAATGATGACATGATCGCCAGAATAGCTGGCGAGCGCGCCGGTCTTATTCAAGTTATGGCCACCGACAATATGCAAGTGGTCAAACTATCGGATACTGTGCGCGGATGGATGGAGGAGCGCGAAAAAACCCTCCCAAAAGATATTAGCTTGACCCTGTGGCAGGATGACGCAGACATCTACAAAGCGCGAATGGCGACCATTGGAAAATCGGCTTATCTTGGTCTAGCGTTGGTTTTTTTGGTGCTTATTTTAACTCTAAGGCCCGCAGTAGCGCTCTGGGTTACAGTGGGTATTGGCGTCGCATTTATGGGTACATTTGCGCTGCTGCCACCCAATGATGTCTCCCTTAACATCATATCGACCTTTGGCTTTTTGCTGGTATTGGGCATCGTGGTTGATGATGCCATCGTGGTTGGCGAAAGCATTCACGAGCAGACGGAACGATTGGGCGGCGGCTTAAAAGGCGCGGTTGAAGGGGCGGTACTGGTATCTAAACCGGTTTTTTTCGCGGTTCTCACCACCATGATCGCCTTTGCTCCCTGGTTCTTTTTATCCGGCAGCGATGCGCAAATAACCCGTCAACTATCGATTGTGATCACCGCGGCTCTGGCCATCTCTCTGATCGAGGCGTTTTTTATCTTACCGGCGCACCTAAACAACCTTCGCCCCCGAGAGCAACTCGGACGCCTCGCCACGTTACAAAATAATATTGCCAATTCCATCTCTCTCTTCGCCGGCAACCACTACCGCCATTGGGTCGGTAAGGCTGTGGCGAATCGCTACACAACCTCGGCAGTCTTTATAACTGGCTTTCTCATCTGTCTCGGACTCATCAACAACGGCTGGGTAAGATCGAGCTTTTTCCCCGAGGTCGAGAGTGAACAAATATGGATCGATGTCGACTTACCGACCGGAACCCCCTATGCACGCTCGCTGGAAGTGATGCAAAAGCTCGAGGCTGCAGAACTGCAACTGATCGAAGAGGTCGAATCGACTGCTCGGGCGAATGGCAGGTCCGGCAAACTGATCGAGGGTTGGTTTAGTTTGGCCGAGCGCGGCGGCGTTTTTGCAGGGGTTAAACTGGTACCGCCCGAGACGCGTGACCTATCGACCTCAGACGTCGCTAAACGCTTTCGCGAGTTGGTCGGCGATATGCCCGAAGCCGACCGCATCCAGTTTTTTTACACCTTGAGCGATAACAGTCCGCAGCTCAGTTATTTACTGCGCCACCAAGATATGAACGTACTCCGCGCAGCCAGCAGTGAACTGCAGGCCCATCTATCCAGCTACGATGGTACCTTTTTCACCCGCGATAATCTTCGCGGAGAGGTCGATGAATTACATCTGGCGCTGTTGCCGGGAGCTGAAATGCTTGGCATCACACTGGCAGACATATCCTATCAGGTTCGCCAGGCGTACTACGGCGAAGAGGTGCAGAGACTGCCGCGAGAGTATGGCGATGCCAAAGTGATGATCAGGTACCCCAAAGAGTTGCGCAGCAACCTTAACAGCCTAAGCAACTTTAGAGTCCGAACCAACGATGGTCGAGAACTCCCACTGATGTCGGTCGTCGATATTACCCTCGCCAGCGGCGTGCAACGCATTCAGCGACGCGATGGCATGCGCATGGCGCGCGTCTCTGCCAGAGTCGACGACGACCGCGCCAGCGATATCGACAGCGATGTTAACGACAACTTTATCGACGATTTTGCGGCGCGCCATCCCGGTCTATTGGTCGAAAAAAGCGGCCGTCTAGAAGCCGAAGAAGAATTTTTTAGTGAAATCGGAGCGCTCTATGTTATCGCACTTTTTTCAATGTATGCGCTGATCGCGATCGCCTTTAGCTCCTATTTCTTGCCACTGCTGGTCATGACCGCCATCCCCTTTTCGTTTATGGGGGCCATTTACGGGCACCTACTATTTGATATGTCGATGTCGATGTACTCATACTTTGGCATCGGCGCTGCCGCCGGCGTGGTGGTCAATGACAATCTAGTCTTGGTAGACCGCATAGGCAAGCTACGAGATCAGGGGCGGTCGGCGCTAGACGCAGTGGTCGAATCGACGGTGCAACGCTTTCGCCCGATATTACTGACCTCGGTAACTACCTTTGTCGGGCTAATGCCACTCATGGCCGAGCGATCTATCGATGCAGAATTTTTAAAGCCCGCCGGGTTGGCTCTGGCGTTTGGCGTGCTGTTCGCGCTGTTTGTCACCTTGCTACTGGTGCCCGCGCTGTATTGCATCGGTGAGGACCTAAAACGCGGTTCGGCTAGCGCAAAAGCGCGTATCAAAGCGTTAATCGTATAATCAAAAGGCGCATTCAAACGTCTATTAGGCTGCTCAGTTCGATTAGGGGGATGGCTCTGCCGTCGGTCCCGGTTGCCGGACTCGCCGGTTACCGAGTCTCGGTTTATGACAACAGCCCAGAGAATCTCGCCCTGGTGTCGCAGCGCCTATCGGCTATTGGTGCTTATGTCGTCCTACAGGGTCTCTGCCCGCAAGCGGCCGTCGATCATGTTATAGATCAAGTGGTGCTCACAGACAATCTCGCTCGCGCCGGAAAAACGGTAGAACTGGTCAGCGAATCGGTGTTTGGAAACCTCGAAATAAAGCGCCAAGTCCACAGCCAACTCGATGCACTATGCCCGCCTGAGACCATCATCACCACCAATACGTCGACGCTGTTGGTCTCGCAAATTGAGGACGTAGTCTCAGCCACACGGGCAAAATTATTTGCCGCGCTGCACTCCCATCTCGGCTCTACGCTAATCGATATTGTCCTCGGGCCCCGAGGACCCCGCCACCCTGGAGATCTTGGAACGCTATGTAATCAGCCTTAACGCGGTTCTGTTGGTATTGAAAAATAGAACCCCGGTTACGTCGTCAACGCCATGCTCGGTCGTATTATGACTGCCTCGATGCTGATGCTGCAGCGGCGATTGGGTAGCATAGAGGACATCGATCGGGCGTGAAAGAGCCTTCAGCCAACAAAGAGCCTTCAGCCATAAAGAGCCTCAGCAATAAAGAGCCTTCAGCAATAAA
>CALGJN010000266.1:0-1965 GCA_937920185.1 uncultured Cellvibrionales bacterium
TAGGCCATCAACCGCGCGCCATTACTCAACATCGGCTTGAGCACCGACACCAGCGTTGCCGCCTGCACGTGCTTGATGCTCAGCACCTCGGTGCGCATTTCATTACCGCCGGCGCCGCCGCCGGCAAAATTAAACGCCTGACTAAAGGGAATAATCCGCGTCACCGCGCCGTCTGCTACCGCTTGGTAACCCTGCACGTGGAGCGCCGATAACACCGCTTCGTAGAGTAGACTGGAATCGATCGGCTGCGGCGCAATAATGGTCACCTTGCCCTTTACGCGCGGATCCAACACAAAGGACACGCCGGTAATCTCAGCGACGCTCTCGATCACGCTGCGAATGTCGGCATCGCGAAAATTAATCTGTACCTCGTCCTGCGCCAACGCCGGCGTTGCGCTGACCGCAAGCAGCGCGCCCGTGGCAACAACGCGCAGGCCCTGAACCAGCTCTTTGACTATTCGCTCAATACCTCGCTCAATACTCGCAGAGCCTGTTTTCTGTAACATTTGTGTCATCAATTTTTCCCCATCATGGGTAACATTTTTGCCGTCAAGCTGGCCGCATTCACATAGATCACAACTTCTCGACCATCGCGAATCACGGTCACCGGCAAATTGCTCTGGCCGGTATAGCTCATCCATTCGGCGGGGTTCTGCATCAGTTCCTGCACCGAGGACCCGCTGACTTCAACCACCACATCGCCATCCTCGACATCCGCCAGCGAGCGCATTTCCGCCGACAGGGCGTTCAACTTAAACCCCGAGGAGTAATTGCCGCCTGCACCGTCCAAACTGACCGGCACCGCGCCAAACATATTCGCCAGCCTGAAGCCAGCTTGCTCGGTGGAACCGGCTTCATTGCCCGGTTCGGGGGCGCTCGGCGAAAGCTCAAAAAGCGCATCCGGCTTTTTCAGCAGCAACTGTTTACGCACGCCGTTTTGCTCGACCACAATCCGCTGTGCTTGGATTTCTACCAGCGTCATACCGCGACTCACCTCGTCGCCAAGAAGGTAGACCTGCTCAGCTTTGCCCCTGTGTTTGAGTGTCGCGGTGGACACCTTCGAGGTGATCAAAACGCCCAGTAGGTCGGCATCAATTTTGACGTCGGCGAGCGTCGCAGCGGGCGGCGCTGCGACCGGCGCCTCCAGCACACTGCGAAACCATCGCCAGTTCTGAACCGGTGCCGCCTGCGTCCGCTGGACTGCCGCCAACGGTGCTGGCGATCGGTCGATCTGCAACAGAACCATCGCCAGCAATGCCACCAGCAGCAACAAAAGCACTGCGCCGAGTACCAGTGGTGCCAGACCGCCGGGTCGGCGGCCCAGCGTTTGCCAATGGGCGCGCATCGCCGTGGTGCCCATGCCGCGCGGTGCTGATGTTGCACTCATGCCAAATACCTCATTGAAACGCTAAATAGTGGTCGCCAACCGCGCCGATAGGACCCTTTAATCGACACGCTTGAGCCCCATGCTGGCCTCAAAACTGGCGTTGCTTTGGCCATCCTCCACACGTTTGATACGCAGCTTTGTCAGGGTAAATTCTTCGCAGGCAAGCTGCCCTAAGAGACCCAAAATATGGTTGCCACTGTCCGCCGCAACGCGCAGCGAAATCAGCCCAGCAGCGCTATCAAACGCCAGTGAGCGGGTTTGATTACGGCGCACCAACAACGCCACAACCTCTCGATCAGAACCGCTCTGCGGTGCCCGACCCGAACAACTGTTGCGCAACCGATCGACGCTGGCCACTTGGTCCGCCAACCAAGCCAGATCGGCGCGCCGATTATCGACATCGTCACGCAACTCCAAGTACAGTTGCCAGCGCGGTACGATGGTGATGTACACCAGCACCAGCGCCACCAGCAGAGCGCCGACCGCGATAGCGCGCCGCTCGCGCACCTGCAAGTCATCCCACCAGTCGCCGATCGACGACCCCAAATTCACGACGCCGCCTCAGCGGTCAGGGTCAC
>CALGJN010000267.1:0-2299 GCA_937920185.1 uncultured Cellvibrionales bacterium
TCTCTGGTTTAACGCGTTCTTTTAGAGCTTTGCACGTTGGTTATGTGCGTTTGGGTAGATGCTAAAATTTAGTCGAATTTGGGCAGAGTTTAGCCGATTATCAGCATTGTCCAGAGGCCATGGCTTTCATTTTTAGCCGTTTTCAACGATTTCACTTCACTTTGATATGCCGGCAATCTGGTACTACAAACGCACAGATTTTTGTCATGCGGGTACCTTCAAAGTGCTAGTCCTACAGCGTTATTTCATAGCGCGTGTCGCAAGGGTGGCATAAAAAGCGTGAATTCAAAATTTAAGTTACACTCTAAGAATACTCGCCAAAAGGAGATAGATTTTGCCGACGACGCAGTTGCATCGATCACTATTTGTCTTTTCTTTAGCGCGTTACGGCGCGCGTTTTTCTGCGTACTGGGCAGCTTTTCAGCGGGCAATGCTCGGTGATTTATCGCGAAACAAGCCGGTGCGATCAGGTCAATCACCCTCGACATTTTGGCTGGGCCGATGACGCTATTGAAACGATTCATATTGGTACTGGTGCTGGCCATGGTTTCGGGCATGCTATCAGGTATTTTTTGGACACCCGACACCTCATTCGACCGCATGCAGGTTAAATACGGGGGCGGTGCCTCCCAGTTTCTGGTGTTGGCAAGTGGCGACAGGCTACATTATCGCGATCAAGGCGGCAGTGGCGGTGAGGTGTTAATATTTATCCACGGAACCAGCGCCTCATTGCATACTTGGGAGCCCTTGATCGAGCGCTTGGGTGATCGGTATCGATTGATTTCTTTGGATCTTCCGGGTCATGGGTTAACTGGCGCCAATACCGCTAGAGATTACTCGCGAGAGGCCATGGTTTTCTCCATATGGTCTTTGATGGATCATTTGAGCATTACTTCAGCAACACTTGTGGGTAATTCGCTGGGCGGAGCAGTCGCTTGGGCTGCTGCACTCGATAGGCCTGAAAGGGTAAGGTCGCTGGTATTACTGGCGCCATCGGGTGCGCCAAACACAACCGCCGCCAAATCCAATTTAGGCTTTAAGCTATTGGATACGTCGCTCGGGCAGGGAGTATTGAAAAAAATAACTCCCAGGGCGGTCGTTGAGACCTCCTTGCTCCAAACCGTTGTGAGCCCACACATTGTCACCGAGGCAATGGTAGACCGCTATTGGGAACTGCTGCGTTTAAGCGGTAATCGCCAAGCACTGATTGATTTAGCCAATACGCCGAGGAACCGCAACGCCTGGGAAAAACTCTCTGATATCAGTGTGCCAAGCCTCGTTATTTGGGGTCAGGAAGACGGTTTACTCCCGGTGTCAATGGCGGCTACCTTTGACCGAGAAATCGACGATGTTCGAGTGGTTATGCTTAAAAATATAGGGCATTTACCGATGGAGGAGGCGGTCGATGAGGTGTCGGATCGAATCATTAACTTTTGTATGGCAACCGGCTGTTGATACCGATTTGTCGTTTGAAAGAAAAAGTTTTGAAGGAAGAGTCAGTCGTTAGCGGCAGAGCAACATGCCAAAGAGTAAAAAAGATTTTGGCGGATTCTAGCGAGGTATGCGTCAAACGAGATGTCTCATGTGCCTTTGGCGCGCCCCTGATCCAGGCACTCGATGTGACGGTTATCTCCGCTTCGATAACCTGGGCCGAGTGAATCAAACGAGTATTCAATACCAATATCGAGGTTTGCGGTGATTGCGGTGGATCGGCCAAGATCATCGCCTGTATTGAGGGCCGGGACATTATCGACAGGATTCTGGCTCATCTTCGCGTTGAGGAACAAGGCAGTGCCACCCTATCGCACCTGTTGCCACACTCCCGAGCAGCTCCTGAGCCATTGTCGCTTTTTGCAAAAAGCAACTGCACAGCCCCAAATCAGCAAGGACGCTACTGAAACACGCGTGGCACGAACGGTTGCATGCTAGCGTTCAGGAATGAGCGGATATGCATTATGCGATCATCGCAGTAAACAATCTTTCAGGGCAATCGGCAGTTAATTTGCGAATTTTTCCAGTTCAGTGGGCAGTGCCAATGAGGAAACCTTCTCTCAGCAGGCCGTTTATGCTTCCTATACTTGAGCCTTGCTGTCTGCTTTAACCCCTCTATGTTGATTGGGATTGGTTTTTTGTACCTGAAATGCTTTATGCATATTGAGTTTCTTGCGGGCTCAGTGCGCCAGTCGTGTTGTGTCGAATTCCATGAACTGACCGTCTTGTGCTTGAGCTAGGCGCGATACGAGCGCATGCCCAAGCCCAGTTGATGGCGTCAGCACGCCGGCTTTGTGTGAGGATTCGC
>CALGJN010000268.1:0-3281 GCA_937920185.1 uncultured Cellvibrionales bacterium
TAGAAGCGACCGATCTCGATGCCACCTTGAGCGATATGGACAGTACCTTTACGGTATTTGCGCCCACCGACGACGCCTTTCAACTGTTGGGGCAAGCGGCGATTGATGCGTTGCTCGCCGACACTGAAACTCTCACCGATATTCTCACCTACCACGTAATCACCTCTGAAATCGATTCCGCAGCCGCGATCTCGAGCGCGGGTTCAACGGTTGAGATGGCCAACGGCGGTCTGGTCGGCCTCTCGCTAGACGGCGATAATCTGCTGGTCAACGCTGTCACCGTAATCACCACCGATGTGCAGGCCGACAACGGCGTGATCCACGTGATAGATGCCGTTTTAACACCACCCGTAGCGCGTGGCGTACCGACCATGAACATTGTTGATACTGCGGTCGACGCGGGCAATTTCACCACGCTGGTGACAACGCTTCAAGCGACTGGTTTAGATTCGTCGCTGAACGATGAAACAAAAATGTTTACGGTATTTGCGCCCACCGACGACGCCTTTGCAATGATAGATTCGGCGACCATCGACCTTTTGCTAGCCAATACCGACGTATTAAGCAATATTTTGCTGCAGCATGTCGTCCAAGGCGAAGTTAATTCCGTCGCTGCCTACACCCTTAACGGAAAGACGGCGACAACGCTTGCCGAAGTCGCGATCCCAATCACAATCAACAGCGCGCTCGACCAGCTAACCTTTGGCGGCGCCACGGTTGAGGTCACAGATATCTACGCCACCAATGGTGTGATTCATGTGATCGATACAGTGGTAATCGCCGATGTCGCATTACCCACGCCGTCAGCTTCGATCGTCGATGTGGCCATCGCCAATGGCAGTTTCA
The DNA here is from genome assembly GCA_937920185.1 of uncultured Cellvibrionales bacterium. Taxonomy (GTDB): domain Bacteria; phylum Pseudomonadota; class Gammaproteobacteria; order Pseudomonadales; family Porticoccaceae; genus TMED48. The sequence goes on from CALGJN010000268.1 coordinate 847, forward strand.
CCACGCTGGTTGCGGCATTACAAGCGACCGGGCTGGACGCGATTTTGGACGATGCAGATTCGACATTCACAGTGTTCGCCCCAACCGACGCGGCCTTTGACCTGTTGGGACAAGACACCATCGACGCACTGTTAGCCGATACAGACACCCTGAAAGATGTTCTTTTGTATCACGTTATTAGCGATGCAAAAATATTGCGCGACAGCGCGATCACGGTCGCGCAATCTAGCGACAACAAGGTCGAAATGGGCAACCAAAGGCAAACCGCTCTATCGCTTGCCAACAACACTCTATTTGTCAATACATCGGCAGTTTCGCTGGCCGATGTCATGGCTGACAATGGGGTTATTCATGTGATCGATCAAGTCATAGAGCCGCCGCCTGTTCAAGTTGACAGCAGCCAAACAATCGTTGATATCGCGGTCGCCAACGACCAACTATCAACCCTGGTGAGCGCGCTTTCCGCTGCAGATTTGGTCACAACGCTAAGCGATGACACGGCGACTTTTACAGTGTTTGCGCCTACCAATGCTGCGTTTGACAAGATCGAAGACGGGGCTCTAGCATCCCTTCTTGCCGATTCCACAGCACTGACAAACGTTTTGCTGAAGCACGTTGTAAGCGGTTCTGCGATTGATTCTGTTAGCGCCTACGCGGCAAATGGCGGTGCGGTAACTTCTCACGGCAATGACATCCTCGGCGTGAGCTTGGTTGATTTTACCCAAACAACCAATGCAGCGACCGACGAAGTTGCTTACGACAGGGTAAACCAAGTGCTCGTCGGAGGGCAAAACTCGACCAACCAAGGGCTAACGCTGTACGTGTTTGACAGCGACCTGGGCACGTCTGGAAGCACCTGCAACGGGAGTTGCGCAGAGACTTGGCCACCGGTAACCGTAAGCGACGCCGACGTGTCCAACATTGCCGGATTGACCCTAGTCACGCGCGAGGATGGCAATTCTCAGGCGGTATATAAAGGGCGTCCGCTGTATTTTTACTCCGGCGACAGCTTAGCCGGTGATATAAACGGGCAAGACATCAGCGGCTGGTGGAAGGTAGACCAAGACCAAGTTGCGCTGCAGATTCAAGGATCCAACGTCACTACCACCGATATTTACGCGTCAAATGGTGTGATTCATATCATTGATACGGTAATTACCGCAGCCGACAAGGTTGCAGATACTACCGCGCCAGTAATTACGTTGAGCGGCAACAACCCCCAGTCGGTCGAGCTAAACGCCACGTACAGCGAGAGCGGCGCGACCGCCGACAGCGGTGAAACCGTAGTCATTAACGCCACCGAGGTGGATACCTCTGAAGCGGGCAACTACAGCGTGTATTACAACGTTACTGACGCCGGGGGTAATATAGCGTCAGAGGTCACACGAACGGTTAAAGTGGTCGAACCTGCAGGCTCCGGGGCAGACGCAACCGAAACTATCGAAGTGTCTGTAGCAGCCAATAACTCCGGATCAGGCAATGTCTATGTCATTGACGGTGTTCAAAAGAAATCTCTGACATTGGAAGCAGGTACCACTTATACCTTGAACCATCCATCGGGGCACCCACTCCGATTCTCAGTAACTGACGACGGCACTCATGGTAGCGGTACAGAATATACCGTCGGGGTAGATCAATCGGTTGCTGGCGCCACCACAATACAAGTCACATCAGAAACGCCCTCGACGCTCTACTATTACTGCAGCATTCATCCGGGGATGGGCGGTTTAGCTGCGCAACAGCAAGCAGCAATCTATTGATGAGCTAGAAAAAGCCCCTGCACGCAGGGGCTTTTTTTGGATGTTGCGTGCATGCCCTGACACCCCCCGACGCGCGATGGGAATTAGCCATAGGCGCTGCGGCAGTCGGTTTTCTGCTTATCTAAAAGCCGCGCCACAGGAAGCGCACACAACGCGCGAGTGGGTATTATCGTAGCGCCTGCCGAAGAGGATTGGAGCGATGCATACTTGAAGCCGAAACAGGCTCGCCTATGCTGCGATTGCTGTTATTTCTGCAAGCTAGATTCCCATACTGTGCGACTAACTATTCGCCCAAGCTGTCGCCCGAGGCGCCCTCAGAACGGTATTTAATGTTATTCTGCGCGCCAAATTGGCGAAGTCCATTCCTTAACAGAGCCGTTCAACCCGCGTAGCAAAAATGCATCGCGCTGGATTAAAGAAGAGACTGCGATGAAAAAAACCTTAGCCCACTTGCATACCCAAGTGCAGCATTTGCACAGCTCGCTGACGACACTCGATCCGCATCAATTAGAGGCAGATATTTTGGCATTATTGAAAGACATCGAGTCGCTACAAGGTGGAACCGACGTAGACACCCTGAAAGCCGATGTTTACCAATTGACCGAACAAGAACAGCGGTTCCTTGTCGAACAAGACGCGGCTTTTTCTAGAGCAAAAGAGACTGACGAAAACCAC
>CALGJN010000269.1:0-5987 GCA_937920185.1 uncultured Cellvibrionales bacterium
CCACCACTAAAACGTCTGGCGCCAACTCTTGAAGTTGTTCTTGGGCGGCCAGCGCTTTTAGCGACTCGGGTTGAAAAACCGGTATGTGGTGGGCGTTGGCGACCATTTTGACCGCGCTGGGGGTGGTTTTTTTGCCGCGCCCAGCGCGCCGGTCAGGTTGCGTATAGACGGCCATCACGGCATGCTCTCGACCGATCAAAAATTGCAGATGTTGGGCGGCGAACTCGGGGGTGCCGGCAAAGGCGATAGTTAACAAACTGCGCGCCTATGCCCGATTCTTTTTTAATTTTTTGCGAATGCGCTGTCGCTTAATCGACGATAGATAATCGACGAATAATTTGCCTTCGAGGTGATCGATCTCATGTTGAATACATACCGCAAGCAGGCCTTTGGCCTCCTCTTTAAATTCGCTTCCGTTTTGATCGAGAGCGGTGATCATTACATGGCCTGGTCGCTCGACGGTCTCGTAGGTTTCAGGGATTGACAGACAGCCCTCGTCGTAAGGCAGGCAGGTCGCATCGAGAATTTCGATCTCTGGATTGATATACACCCTCGGCGCAGCCCGCTCGCCCTCCAAATCCATCACGATGACGCGTTCGTGAACGTCTACCTGGGTCGCAGCCAGTCCGATCCCATTGGCATCCCACATGGTTTCAAACATATCCTCGATCAAGCTGCGAGTGTTGGCATTCACCGCGGCTACCGGCAACGCTTTTTGCCGTAGCCGTGGATCTGGATATTTGAGAATCGACATTATGCCCATAGTAAATGTGACGCGGTTCTTAAAACCAGCGTTTGTGCCCTGTGTTATTTGGAAAACCGGACTATTATAACAGGCTTGCAATAATAGAAAATACACCTTTTGTCCGCGGCCAAAAGGTGCCGTGCTGGGGGAATAAATGTCGTATCGACGATCCTTACCCAATGACCCGTCCTCGCTATTTTGGATTATTCCGCGAGCTGCGGGGTCGATCTGCGACAGCCCGATGGGGCCGCTCTAATGTCTTTGACAATAGCGGCCCCCAGCGAGGTCAGTTATGCGCTGGCAGCAGCTTTGATGGAGGACTTTGCGCCGTCGAAACAACATCAATTGTTGGCATTTACCGACACATTTCAGCGCTTGTTCAACGCTCGTAGCAGCGATTTCGACGCGCCGATTAGCACCGAAATTGCGCGCGTGCAGCGACAATTACAGCGCAGCGAATGGCGCCCGCGCAGCGCAGCGATACTCTCTGAGTGCCAGCAGTTGGGCGTGCGCTTATTGGTGGTCACCGAGGACGACTATCCACCCCTGTTAAAGCAGATTGCGGTTCCGCCGCCAATATTGTTTGTTCTTGGTGACTACACCAATCTCCACCTACCTCAGTTGGCAGTGGTCGGAAGCCGGCGCATGACCTCGGGCGGCGCTCGCAATGCACATCTCTGGAGCCGCCACCTCACCGCTTGCGGTTTTACTATAACCAGCGGCCTCGCGCTCGGCGTCGACGGTGTTGCGCACGAGGCGGCAATCGAGGTTGAAGGCGGCCGAACTGTCGCCGTTATGGCGACCGGTATCGATCGCATTTACCCCCGTCGCCATCAATCACTGGCCGAGCGGATCGTCGCAAGTGGTGGCTGTTTGGTCACAGAATTTTTGCCGGGCAGTCAAGCCCATGCACGCCACTTTCCGATACGAAATCGACTCATTAGTGGGCTGAGTCTCGGGGTATTGGTGGTCGAGGCGGCAGTAAAGAGTGGCTCGTTGATTACCGCGCGCTGTGGCATGGAGCAGAACCGCGAGGTGTTTGCCATTCCCGGGTCGATCCATAGTCCACAGTCGAGAGGTTGTCACCATTTAATCAAACAGGGTGCGCATCTGGTTGACGATGTCTCGGATATAGTCGATCAGTTGCATAGCGCGTTGGCGACAGAAAAAGGGCGGCTGACACCGGTCAATGCATCCCAATCGCCGGCGTGCGTGACGCTCTGCGATGAGGAGCGCGAGGTCTTTTTAGCAATGGGGTATGACCCCATTGGGCTGGATGATCTAGGCCGCCATTGTCGGCTGGGTGTCGAGCAGCTACTGGCAATTTTGGTTGCGCTGGAATTAAAGGGCGTGATTGCTAGAAATGCCAGCGTTTACCAGCGTATTGAGTGATCTCAGCGGTTGCGTCGATTGAAAAGTTGGGCTAATCTTCGCGCCAATCTCAACGGGGGTAATAAATTTATGGGTAAACCATTTGTGGCAATTTTAATGGGTTCTGATTCAGATCTACCGATGGTCGAGGCTGGCTTCCCGGTACTGGAAAAATTCGCTATTCGCTACGAGGTCAAAGTGACATCCGCACACCGGACACCCGAAGCTACTGCCGAGTTTGTTCGCGACGCCGATGCCCGTGGTTGTGTGGTGTTTATCTGCGCCGCGGGAATGGCCGCGCATCTCGCTGGTGCGGTGGCGGCGATGACGCTAAAGCCGGTGATTGGCATTCCAATTGATGCTTCTTTGAATGGCTTGGATTCGCTTTTGTCGACGGTGCAAATGCCGGCTGGCATTCCTGTAGCGACGGTTGCGATTGGCAAGGCGGGGGCAAAAAACGCTGCCTACCTAGCCGCACAGATTATGGCCGTCGGTGATTCTGCGTTGTCGAAAAAAGTCGTCGATGAACGTGCTGAGGCGGCCCGGGCCGTCATCGCCAAAGACAGCGCGCTGCAGGAAAAGCTGAGTAATCGCCGCTAATCTATGGACTGGCGCCACCACCCCGAGATGGTTCGCGCGGCACAATTAGTCGCGGCTGATGGAGTGGTAGCCTGTCCCACAGAAGCGGTTTGGGGTCTTAGTTGTGATGCTCGCAGCGAAGTAGCGGTGCGAAGATTGCTGGCGATTAAGAACCGTCCGCAGGAAAAAGGCCTGATTTTGATCGTCGACCATATCGACAGGTTGCAGCCCTATTTGACCGATATAGATTCGCCGCGCTGGGAACCCTTGCGGACGCGTTCGATCGGGCATCCGGTTACATGGTTAATCCCCCACAATGGCACCGCCCCTAAATATATCACCGGCGAACACCGTCGTTTGGCAGTCCGCGTGACAGCGCACCCACCGACAGTCGCCCTGTGCGAATTACTGGCCGTGCCGCTGGTATCGACATCGGCGAATCCGAGCGGCGCTCCAGCTGCCACCAGCGAGTCAAAAGTTATCGCCTATTTTGGCGATGGGGTCGACGCAATTGTTCCGGGTCCGTTGGGATCTGCTACCGGGCCCAGTGAGATTAGAGATCTAGTCACTGGCGACATCATCAGAGAGGGTTGACAGCTATCGATACAGCCGCGATAAAAACGTATTTGCAGGGGCTTCAAGAGAGCCTATGCGCGACTTTTAGTCGCCACGACGACACTGCCTGGCAGGAGGATGAATGGGTTCGCGATGAGGGTGGCGGCGGGCGTAGCCGAGTCATGGCCGATGGGCGGTTAATCGAAAAGGCCGGTATCAATATCTCACACATTCGAGGATCGTCGTTGCCCGCGTCGGCGACCCAGCATCGCCCGGAGCTAGCCGGCTGCAGTTTTGAGGCGATGGGCCTCTCGCTGGTGATCCATCCGCAAAATCCATACGCGCCTACGGCCCATGCAAATGTGCGGTTTTTTATTGCCGAAAAAGCCGATGCGAAACCGATTTGGTGGTTTGGCGGGGGCTATGATCTGACCCCCTACTATGGCAACGTCGAGGATTGCCGGCACTGGCATCAAACCGCTAAAGCTGCGTGCGAGCCATTTTCAGATCAGCTCTACCCGCGCTTTAAGAGCGCCTGCGACAGCTATTTTTACTTACCCCATCGGGCCGAGGCGCGCGGCATTGGCGGCTTGTTTTTCGACGATTTTAACGAACTGGGTTTTGACGCTAGTTTTGCATTGATGCGCAGCGTCGGCGACAGTTTTATCGAAGCCTACCTGCCGATTTTTCAGCGTCGTTGCGATCGGGCATTCGGCCAACGCGAGCGCAGTTTTCAACTTTACCGCCGCGGCCGCTACGTAGAATTTAATCTGGTGCAGGATCGCGGTACTCTCTTTGGGCTGCAGACCGGCGGACGTACCGAATCAATTTTGATGTCGTTGCCACCGACCGCCAACTGGGTTTATAACTGGCAGCCAGAGCCGGGCAGTGCCGAGGCAGAGCTTTACGACCACTACCTGCCGCCACGGGATTGGCTGTGATGCCGACGGCGCTCTGTTGGGTAATTTATAGCCCAGCTACCGCAAGGGTATAGGCTGGTTGAGCTCCACATGATGAACCTCTCGAGGTAGTTGCGTTATGCAAGATCAATATGCCGTTTTCGGTAACCCCATCGAGCACAGTCGCTCGCCGATGATTCATCGCGAGTTCGCCCGTCAAACCGGCCAGCCAATCGATTACCAGCGTGAACGCGTGCCGCTCGGTGAGTTTGCCGCTAGCGCCGACGGTTTTTTTGCCGGCGGCGGGTTGGGGTTAAACGTCACCCTGCCGTTTAAAGAGGATGCCTATCACTATGCCGAGCGATTGACCGACCGCGCGGTGAGCGCAGGCGCGGTGAATACCCTGAGTCGCCGCGACGACGGCAGTATTCTCGGCGATAATTCTGATGGCGTTGGTCTGGTGAGGGATATGCGCGATAATTTGCGCTGGAAGATTCGCGGCCAACGAATTTTAATCATGGGTGCTGGCGGTGCGGTACGCGGAGTACTCGAGCCCCTGCTAGCAGAACAGCCCCAGCACTTAGTGATCGTTAACCGCACGCTCGACAAAGCGCTAGCGCTGGCTAAATTATTTGCCGAGCAGGGTTACTTGCTGGGGTGCGATTATTCGATGCTCGAGGGGCAGCAGTTCGACGTTGTTATCAATGGCACCAGCGCCAGTTTACAGGGCGATCAATTGGTCTTGCCGGAGACGCTGCTGGGCGGCGCCGAGGCCTGTTGCTACGACATGATGTACGCCGCCAAACCAACCGGTTTTATGTCGTGGTCAGCGGGCCACGGCGGTCGAGTTAGCGATGGTGCTGGAATGTTGGTGGAGCAGGCGGCCGAATCGTTTTTTGTCTGGCGGGGTGTCCGACCGCGCACTGCTCCGGTGCTGCAAGCGCTGCGCGACGCCTTAACCGCTAGTTGACGCGGGCGCGTCGCGCTCGGCTAAATACAGATCTTTGAGCTTCACATAATTGCCCGGAGAATAAGTAAAAAACTTGATCTCTGAGCTGCTTACCGGGCGCAGGACGCGGCATGGATTGCCGACATAGACAAAGCCGCTATCTAAAACCTTTCCGGGTGGCACCATGCAGCCGGCGCCAATGATGATTTCGTCATGACAGATCGCGCCATCGTTGACAATAGCGCCATTGCCCACGAGGATGCGATCGCCGAGGGTACAGCCATGCAGGATGGCGCGATGGCCGACAACGACGTCGCTGCCGATTGTTAGCGGCCAACCGTCAGGATTAAAGTCGCTGGCATGGGTAATGTGCAGTACTGCATTGTCCTGAATGTTGGAGCGTGCTCCAATGCGGATGCTATGCACGTCGCCACGAATCACGGCGCCCGGCCACACCGAGCAATCATCGCCGAGATGCACATCGCCAATCACTGTGGCGGCGCAGTCGATGAAAACGCGTTGGCCTAAAGTGGGAGAAATACCGCGGTGGGAACGTATAGATTGATTCATAAGATAACTGTAACATCTGCAGCGAGGATAGCCAGTTTGGTGAGCGCAAAATGACTTTTTCTACGGTAAAACGTTTTATCGCTGGGGTGACCTGCCCAAAGTGTGCGGCGATGGATAAACTGCGTGGCTATTCTGAGGACGGCGTCGACTTTCGCGAGTGCGTTGCCTGTGGCTTTAAAGATGAAATGCGCATAGCGTCGGCGCCACGTGAGATTCAAACCAGAGTCAACAAGTCGCAAGTGGTGCAGCGCGTCGACCCGATCAAACTAATAGATAACTAATAGATAACTAATCGTAGCCATCGGTGGTTTTTTGCTGC
>CALGJN010000270.1:0-2465 GCA_937920185.1 uncultured Cellvibrionales bacterium
CCCTTGCTTAGATCGTAGGGCGTCATCTCTACCTTGACCTTGTCGCCGGTCAGTATACGGATATAGTGCTTGCGCATTTTGCCCGAGATATGGGCGATAATAATGTGCCCGTTTTCGAGTTTAACTCGAAATGTGGTGTTTGGAAGGGTGTCGATGACCTCGCCTTCAAATTCAATGTTTTCTTCTTTCGCCATGTGCCGATATCTGTGCCGTTGCTAAAACGTGCGCAAGTTTGCCCTATAATGACGCGTTTAGCAAAAGTCATTTTAGCTCCCGCCAGCAATTGTCTCGAAATACCTCAAGCGGCTGGAAATTTCGCTTGTAACTCATTTTCTCGCAGCGCTCTATCCAGTAGCCTAAATACAGATAATCCAAGCCGAGCTTGCGAATTAATTCGATTTGAAACAACACCGCGAGCGTGCCGAGGCCTCGGTCGGCGAAGTCCGGATGAAAGTAAGTGTAGGTCGCCGAGAGGCCATGGTCGATACTGTCGATGACGGCGCAGCCGATCAATTGGTCGGCCAATCGCATTTCAAGGTAGCTGGTGCATTCCCATGGGCGACCTAAATAGTCTTCGAATTGTTTCATCGATGGCGGATACATATCACCATCCGAGTGGCGCTGAGCGATGTACGCCGAATATACCTCGTAGTGCTCGGCCATATCTATACTCGCCAGTTGATCGATGACTACGTCGGCATTTTTCGTCCAGCAACGCCTTTGCGAACGATTGCGTTTAAAGCGTTGAACGTCGACCCGACTGGCCAGGCACAGTGCGCATCCCACGCATCGAGGGGTATACAAAAAATTGCCGTTGCGTCTAAAACCCATTCGGCTCAACTGGCTGTATAGAGGCACATCAATCACCGTATCAGGATCGACGAACAACATGCGCGCCGTTTCTGCGGCTATATAGCTACAATCGTGGGCTTCTGATATCAGCAGTCCAATTTCAAACGTCTCAGAGGCGATTATTTGACTCAACCGTGGTCTCCCAAGTGTTATGTTAACGGCTCTTAGTGATAGCTAGACGCCGACAGCGATAGCTCAAAGACTGCTAGCGCTAGCGTTTTAATACCTTTGCGCAACGTCTACGACTTACCCCGATAGTTTAGCAGGTTACAGTCCCAGGCTAACACCGCGGGCTAAAGCACGAGCGTCGGCGTATCATTATCAAAAACTGGCCATGCTATGTCGCGGTTGACCTGATACTTTAATCGCTCGATAAAATCTTTGCGTGGGATCGGCGTAGCGCCCATGCTGAGAAGGTGAGGTGTCGGCAACTGGCAGTCGATCAAATCGTATTTAGCCTCCGCCAGTCGCTGGCTCAGGCAGACCATAGCAATTTTAGAGCTGTTTACCACCCGGCTAAACATTGATTCACCGCAAAAAACGCCACCCACGGCAACACCATAGAGTCCACCCACGAGTTGGTCATCACGCCAGACCTCGATCGAATGAGCCAAACCGCAACGGTGCAAATTGGTGTACGCCTCAATCATCTCGGCGGAAATCCAGGTGCCAGTTTTTTGCACGTTGCGCTCGGCACTGCAACCGTGCATAACGTCTTCAAACGCGCGGTTTGTGGTTACCCGATAGTCGTCTCGACGCATCAATTTACGCATGCTGCGCGAGACATGAATACGGCGCGGTTCGAGCACGCAGCGCACCGCAGGAGACCACCAAAGGAGTGGGTCGCCATCTTGATACCACGGAAAGATGCCTGCCTGATACGCGTTTAGGAGCGTGCTAGGCTCTAGATTACCACCCACCGCGAGCAGGCCATCGGGTTCGGATTCAGCATTGCAGGGGTCCGGAAACCATGGATGCTTTGGACTGAGCCAGACGACTGGCATATCAATCAACCATCCAAAAAGCGTTCTGCATCGAGAGCTGCCATGCAGCCACTTCCGGCCGAGGTAACCGCTTGTCGGTAGACGTGATCGGCCACATCGCCGGCGGCAAACACTCCGCCGATACTGGTTTCTGTGGCATTGCCCTGCAATCCACCAGAAATCTCGAGATAACCATCGTGCATATTCAATTGTCCGGCAAAAATATCGGTATTCGGCTTGTGCCCAATGGCGATAAACACACCGCTGACGGTAATCTCCTTGCGCGCGCCGCTGTGGCTGTCGGACACAGCAATACCGGTAACCCCACGATCGTCGCCGAGAACTTCTGCCAATTGATGATTCCACTCGATGCTGATATTGCCGTCGCGCTCTTTGGCAAACAACTTGTCTTGAAGCATTTTTTCGGCGCGAAGTTTATCGCGGCGATGGACCAATACCACTTCCGAACAAATATTCGATAGATAGAGCGCTTCCTCAACCGCGGTATTGCCGCCACCGACAACCGCGACCTTTTGATTGCGGTAAAAGAAACCGTCGCAGGTAGCGCATGCCGAGACGCCTTTACCCATAAACTCCTCTTCCGATGGCAACCCTAGATACTGCGCAGAG
>CALGJN010000271.1:0-2362 GCA_937920185.1 uncultured Cellvibrionales bacterium
AGCGAGCCTGCCAGGGTGCTCGGGGTGCGCCGTGACAAAGCGTTCTGCCGCTACCACCATTGCTGCCAATGAACCCTTCATATCGGCGGCTCCACGGCCATAGAGCAACCCATCGCGCACCTCGGGTTGGAACGGCGGAGATTGCCACCGCGAAGGATCTCCGGTGGGCACGACATCGGTATGCCCGGCGAAGCAAAAAATCGGCCCATCGCTGCCATGTACGGCCCAGAAGTTGGTTACATCGGCAAAAGTTAACCTTTCGACGGCAAACCCGACGCGCTGTAATCGCTCAATCATCAGCGCCTGACAGCCCTCGTCTTTGGGGGTTACCGAGGGCCGTGAAATCAGCTTTTTGGCAAGCGCTGTGGTATCTGAAGGTGCTGACATTGCATTCGACCTATAAAAAATTGAGTATTGTAATGAGCTATTGCCGCCAACGCTACCAACGCTGCCAACGGATGATCCGACCAAGCTGCGTTGGTTAATACGGTTTTTCTGATTGATCGATCACTGGCGATGCATAGTGACCGCAATTTAAGGTTAATAGCGACGATCTGGTTAGCGCAAAAAAACACCGTTTACTCTGCGTCGCTCACGGCGTCGATAGGATTTTACCGCGATCAGCGTGCAATGCACTTATGCTTGGCTTTTGCGGTCTTGGCACGCTCTCAATAACAAGCGACGCTTGATGAATAGAATCGCTAGTGACGGCAATCGGTAACGCTTAAACTAGTATAATCCAATGGAGGGCACCCCATGAGCGATGGTTATAGCGATAGAAACTTTGACGACTTGGCAGAAAAATTTTCTCGCAAGGTCTATGGTGGGCTCAAGGGCGACATTCGCCTAGCGGTGATCCGCCGCGATATGCAAGCCGCTATAGCCAGCATCGCGGGGGAGAGATCGTTGCGCATACTGGATGTGGGTGGCGGTCTTGGACAGCACTCGGTGGAATTGGCACAGCTCGGACATCGGGTTGTGTACAGCGATATTTCCAGCGTCATGTGCGATGCTGCGCGCGCGCGCGCCCGCGATCAGCAAGTCGAAGACCAAATACAATGGCATTGCGCGAGCTACCAACACCTGTCCGAGTTGATCGACGAAAAATTCGATTTGGTGATGTGCCATGCATTGATCGAGTGGTTAGCCAAACCAGAGTTGTTAATCCGCAAGCTTCGCGCTTGGATCGATGGCAATGGCTGGCTATCACTGACGTTTTACAACCGTAATGGATTGGACTATCGCAATTTAATTCGCGGTAACTTCCATGCGCTCGAACGGCAATTTAGCGTCGATAGGGGTAGCCTTACGCCGCAACATCCACTGACACCAGACGAGGTGCTCACGTGGTTTGAGCACGCTGGCCTGTCGTTGTGCGCCAGCAGTGGTATTCGAGTGTTTCACGACTATGTCACCACGCTCAGAGGAGGGCATGCGGATCCTTCGTCAATACTCAAAATGGAACTAAAGTACTCGACCAAAGAGCCGTTTAAATGGCTTGGTCGCTACGTGCATTTGATTGGGCAGCCGACGCCGCCAAATTAGCATCGCTATTGTGCTGTTGGTCGGGAGCGGCCATTGCCGGAGGGCTGGTGTTAAGAGATCAATTTATCTTTGGCGGCATTAATTTTTGCAGCTAGGTAATCACTACCGCCGCGATCTGGGTGCAGTCGCTGTATAAGGCGTCGGTGGCTACTGATAATATCGGCATCCGAGGTCCCCGATTTTAAGCCGAGAATCTCTAACGCCTCATTTTCCGAAAGCTCGCCAAAGTTCTGCTGGCTATTGCCCTCGTGCGATTCGCTATGGTTTTGACCGCCGAGTCCGGAGCGCAGCATATAGGCTTGCAGGAGCAGGTAGGACTCTCGATCCTGAGCGCGCAATTCGTCCGCCAAAGCGGCGAGCTCTGGCGGGGTTAAATCGCTCAAGCGGCGTCCGGATAAATCGCCCTTGAGTACCTCGCCATCAATTTTTTGGTTGGCAAAGTTGACTTCGACAAAAATATTATCGGTGCGAAACTGTGACGGTTCTGACTTAAAGCGGCCTAAAAATCGCAGGACTGGCCAGGCGCGTAGGCCGAGTCCCAAGAGGCCTTTGGAGAGGGGGATAAGCGCTGCCAATCCAGCACCGATCCAATGCATTTTGCCGGTCGCGACCAACAGGATTGAGCCCAATAAAACACCCCAGAAGGCGCTAGTCCATAGGAACCGCCGCCGCTTATCGGCCGGCATACGATTGAGCATGCTGCGCCAATACCAAATTGAGAACACAATGCTCGCCAGTAACAAGACTTTGATCATAGTGGCTCTAGTACCTCGACAAAAATCGGCTTATGGGTCCACCCAATATCTATAAGCTGATT
>CALGJN010000272.1:0-1036 GCA_937920185.1 uncultured Cellvibrionales bacterium
TTATAACTGCGGTGCTGCCAGTAGCGTGCACCACGTCACAGTGCTCGGCAAGCCGCGCGAGGTGATCAACTTAGTCGCCACACCTGCGCAACTACAAAAAGGGGGCTCGGTCAATCTGAGTTGGCAAGGCCCGGTTAGCGGCACCGTCGATTATTATCAGGTAAAGCACGAACACAACATCAACAATACTGACGCCAGCGCTGATGAGGGCGCCTCATCGAGCAGTAAAATTAGCCGCAATAGCGCCGAGCCCTCTGCGTACTGGAGCGACGCGTTCAACAATGGGCTGGCCAAAACTATCGGCTACAGCTTGCAAGATGGCGAACACAATTTCTTGGTGCGCGCGTGCAATGCGGCGTTTTGTAGCGAACCCGTCGAGCGCACTGTGAACGTCGGTGCGGCTTCTTCCGGATCGCTTAAACCAACCCCCGGCGGCGGCAGTGGCAGCGATAAGTACAGCATACCCACCGCGGCTGAGGTATCGGTCCCAACCGGCACCAGCGACACAATCGGCAGCAGCGACAAAATCGGCACCACCGAGGGCCATTTCAGGGTTAGCGAAAGCGGCAGCGCCAGCTACAATATACCGATTGCAGTCGCCGCCGGCACCGCCGGCGTTGCACCCGACATCAGCCTCAGCTACAACAGTCAGGGCGGTAATGGGCTGCTCGGCAAGGGCTGGAGCTTGAGTGGTATCAGTTCCATCACGCGCTGCCGCAAGACCGCGTGGCAGGATCGCGAGGCGCAGCCGATCAGTTGGGATGAAAACGACCGCTTTTGCCTCAATGGCAGTCGGCTGCTGGTCACTGATGGCAGCTATGGCGCGCCCGAAAGCAAATACAAATTAGAAATCGATCAATACAACAGCATCGTCGCCGTGGGCGGAAAGCACGGTGCCCCCAACTATTTTGAAATTAAGGGCAAGGATGGTTCGCTGCGCCGGTTTGGTGAGACAGATGACCACCGTCAAAAGGCCGGCGGCAACACCTTCACATGGCACCTCAATCGGTTTGAAGACAGCGCCGGCAATGGCATT
>CALGJN010000273.1:0-3741 GCA_937920185.1 uncultured Cellvibrionales bacterium
TGTTCGTCTAGAAGCCACTGATCGTCCAGACACTATTAATAACCTAAAGACTAAGACTATTAGCTCTAAAGACAGACTCACTAGCCCGACACTCAGACCTGCGACAAACGAAACACACCGCTGTAAGCAGCATGTAGCCGACGGCGAGTCGAGCGTAAGAACCATGTTAGGCGTAATTGGCAATCCATTGACCCATTTATTAAACGACGTTGCTAACTAGTGGAATAATCGCAGTAATTTAGTCGATGTGCAAGTGGCTACGGCCTAATTATAGCCAACAGCGATGCGCTGAATTGTAAAACTGTGAACACAGTACCGGTTTTAAGACGCATCACTGTGGTCGGTCGAGCCCCCTCATACTATCGAGACTCGCCGTGTGACGTTGCTATTCAAATCGCAATAAGACGCCGTTATTTGACCAGCGCCATGGTGGTGACTTTGAAATTGCCACGGCCATCGCCGTCAGCCGATGACGCATCGGCAGCAATGGGAAAGGTGATGCATACCTCGCTATTGCTGCATACCTCGCCATCGTTATCGAGATCGACTCCAGCGACAATCTGATCGTAGACCACGTCGCTATCGAGCACATAGTCATAAACGTTATTACTGCCAGCGCTTAAACGATAATCCTCGCCCATGGACCTGCCGGCATACCGCGCCTGCATTATCAGGCTGCCGATGTCGGCGTCTAGCCAGACCTCAGAGGCGATCATTTTAAATACCACTGGGATTACAAAAACACCCGCATTTGAACTCACAGTCACGCTCTCGGTGTAAACGCCCAAGTCGAGTCCCGTTCGGTTAATCGTAATTAGATAATCCTTGCCTGATGCCGATGGGTCGATGCCGATGTGCTCGGACTCTGATGTCACCGACAGTATGACCAGTTCGCCATCGCCAGCATTCGATAAGCGCAGCGTAAATTGTGTTTTGAGCGCCGATAAGTTGATATAGCTGGCATTTAAATCTAACATCGGTTGCGTCGGCACCGACATACCACTCTCTAAACGCTGCGCGAATTCAACTGCGCGTTGGGCATCGATACGGCCGTTGCCAAATTGATCATCTCGCCCGGCAGCTCCGAGGTCTTCGGTGATCTCACCAGTATTAATCACTCGCAACAAACTGTCTGAATTCAACGCTGGGTAAACCCCTTTCATCAGGGCAACCACGCCTGCAACTTGGGCCGAGGCCATCGAGGTGCCCGTCAGCGATCCAAATCCAGGCACCACAACCCCATTGGTGATTTTTGCTTGGGTGCTCAGTATCGCCATGCTCTGGCCGTCACTCCCAGTCAGTTTTCCGCCCGGAGCGGTAATATCTATCGCCGAGCCAAAATTGGAAAAGTCGGCTAGTTCATCCTGCCCGTCAACTGCCGATACACCGATCACGCCGTCGTAAGCAACCGGATAATACGCTTCAGAACTGGCCGAATTACCGGCCGCTGCAATCACGATAACGCCCTCGGCACGGGCAGCCTGTATCGCCGCTTTGAGTACCCGACTGTCGCCGGTACTGCTCAAACTTAGATTGATGATGTCGGCCTTTTTACGCGGCAGAACATCGGCATCATTTTCTAATCCGGCGGCGTAGCGAACCGCATTGGCAATGTCCAACGCGTTGCCGCCAACGCATCCCAGCGCGCGCAAGTTCATAATTTGCCCATGTTGGGTAATACCCGAGGTACCGTAATAATTGTTGGTCTCGGCAGCGATGATTCCGGCGACGTGAGTGCCGTGAAAATTCGATATCTCAAGGCCACTATCTAAGCACCATGGATTGTCCCGACCGTTACCCGGGTCACTGGCGTCGCGGTCGTAACCATCGCCATCACCCGAATTATTAATATCACTTACAAAGTCATAACTGTCTGCCGACAACCGCACAATCAAATCTTTGTGTTCGGCAACGACACCGGTATCGATCACCGCAACGATCACGTCTGGGCTGCCGGTGGTTAATTGCCAGGCTTGCTGTACGTGCATCTTGGACAAATACCATTGATCTGCGTATTGAGAATCGTTGACGCTGGCACTCACCGGCTGGTAACCGCCGCCGCTCTGATGCCCGCTGCGCACCGACGACGAACTACGCGCTGCGCTTTGATCCACCGCATAATCATTGTCTTGCGGTCGATTGCCGCGCATTTCTTTCGCATCGACGCCAATGCTTAAGCTGTAACCGGACGCGCCGACGCCGTAAAATTGAACTTGCAGATAATAGCTCGCCACGCGGTTGGGTAATTGTAAACTCTCGAACGGTGAACTCCCCACCGACGTCATCAGCGTCTCACCCTCTGCATTTTGTAAATAAAGATCGAGATCGGCCTGCGATGGGTCATTGATTATTAAATTGATCACTTCACCACCGAGCGCATCGATGCGGTAAATGTCTCGCTTATCGCCATTTGCCTTTGATCGACCTTCCGGGCCCTTGGTACGCGTGTTCATGTAGCCGATGACCATACCGGGATTCACCACCGCTTGAGCAAATGTGCGCTTATCATTGGATTGGTAGGCGCGCTGCGGGTCATTGGTATCCGAGTCAATGACAATGGTTTTGGCAACCCGAAACTCGCCAGATCTATGTGCCTTCGGCAGGTTATTGTCGGCGTCAGAGGGGCTCGGCAGTTCCGACTCAACCGCATCCTTATCATTTGCCAACGGTGCGCTGGGGTCTACCGCGGTTTCAGCGCCTGAGGCAGTATCAACGACAAGCGTAGAGTCAGTATCAACGACAAGCGTAGAGTCAGTATCAACGATAAGCGCATTTAAGGATCTATTACCAATGGGAGTATCAACTGGCGCTATATCGGCAGGCGGCTGACTCGCAATGGGCGTATTAGACAACAGAGCTGACCAGTCTCCTTGGTTACGACCAGCAAAAAGAGCGTATAACAGGTTATAAAAATCGGCCCACAGATTAACCGGATCGCCTGTTGCGGCTTCGGGATCGTCCGACGGGTTGTCTGAATCATCCGCAGCTGATGCGGCCTCAAAATGAACGAGCCCTGTGATCTCCGCCAGCCTGTCTGCTTTCAGCGCCAGCAGCTTGTCCGCTTTCAGCGCCAACGGCTTATCCATTGTCGACTCAAAATCACCCGTGATTACCTGCGCGTCGGTTACTCGCGCGGGTTCGATAGCGGCAACAATTCCAGACTGCATTGTTAGCGCCAATGCAACAGCTTTGATCGTCTGACCTGCAGTAAATAACATTGTTATCTCCCTGCGAGCGAACCGACTGACTTAGAGCCTGCGTCAGCAGAATCCTCACTCTTAAACCATTATTTTGGTCATTAGATAGCGCCTACTCGGCATCAAACCCTTCAGTTCCGATGTAGTACTTTATATCTAATCACCATACCTAAGAGCTAATACTTTAGATCTAATTGTTTTAGAAATATGTGAACTGGTTCGCGTTTTTTGCGAACTACGATGAGTTGCGTGTGGGTCGAGATGAACAGTCAGAGAATTTGCGGTGATAAGCAGTAATAGCCAGACGAACAGCGTCGAGGCCGTGCTAGGCGACAAGGATCGAGGAAGATAAACAGCAATTACGAAAAAAAAGCGCAGAAAATAATGAAAGGAATTAACCGTCGCGGAACTGGCGGTCCCTGCAAGAATCGAACTTGCATCTAAGACTTAGGAGGTCCTTGTTTTATCCATTAAACTAAGGGACCGCTATGATCGCTCCGAGCGGCCGAATTGTACCCAGTTAACCCCACACTTGCGACCCCGC
>CALGJN010000274.1:0-2055 GCA_937920185.1 uncultured Cellvibrionales bacterium
CTTGATGGCGATTCAATCCCAACTCGGCAACACCGTGGTGATGATTACCCACGATGTTGACGAAGCCGTGCTGCTGTCCGACCGCATTGTCATGATGAGCAACGGGCCTGCGGCCAGCATTGCTGAAATATTGCAGGTTGAATTAGACCGGCCAAGAGACCGTTTAGACCTGGCTGAAGACGTTGATTTCAATGGCTACCGCCAGCAGGTGCTGCGCTTCCTGTATGAAAAACAAAATCACCCAACCGCCAATACGGCTGCTTAGTCATTTAAGAACAGCACTTATCGAGGATAAACAATATGTTAAAAGTAGTCGTTATTGGCAACGGTATGGTGGGCCATCATTATGTCGAACAGCTAGCTGCCTCGTCGGTGATCGCACGTATCACCGTTATTGGTGGTGAAACACGGCCCGCCTATGATCGCGTGCACCTGTCTGAATACTTTGCCGGACGCACGCCCGAGGATCTTGCTCTAACCACTACAGAGCACTACTGCGACCTCGGTATCGACGCCCATTTTGGTGATAGGGTGACCCACATCGACCGCGACAGTAAAAAGGTCATCACCGAACAGGGCCATGAATACAGCTATGACACGCTGGTGTTGGCCACCGGTTCCTATCCTTTTGTGCCCCCGGTGAACGGTAGTGATCTGCCGCTGTGCTCGGTGTATCGCACGATTGACGATCTCGACAGGATTCAAAGCCAAGCCAACAATGGCAAGGTGGGTGTGGTTGTCGGCGGTGGACTACTGGGACTTGAGGCCGCCAATGCCGTGCAAAATCTGGGCCTGCAAACCCATGTCGTGGAATTTGCCCCCGGCCTTATGGGCGTGCAGCTCGACGCCGGTGGCAGCGCCATGTTGCGCCGCAAAATTGAGGCGTTGGGGGTCGAGGTTCATACTGGCAAGACTACCACCAGTGTCGAGGAAAACGGCAACGGCGCAGGTCGTTTGCTGATGCGCTTTGCCGATGGTGGCTCACTGGCTACAGATATGATTGTGTTTTCAGCCGGTATTCGCCCCTGCGATCAGTTGGCGCGGGAGTGCGGTTTAAGCATTGCCGAGCGCGGTGGCATTGAAATTGACAGCCATTGCAAAACCAGCGACTCGGCTATTTTTGCGATTGGTGAGTGCGCCGCATTGAGCGGCAGAATCTATGGTTTGGTCGCACCGGGTTACCGTATGGCAGAGGCCGCAGTCAGCCAACTGGGGCGCGATAAAGTTCCCTTTCAGGGTGCAGATATGAGCACCAAACTTAAATTGCTCGGTGTCGATGTTGGCTCCATCGGCGACACCCATGGCGCGGCAGATGGCTCGATTGCCTACACCTATAGCGACGAGCGGATCGACGTATACAAACGCCTGATTGTCAGTGCCGACAGCACCAAATTGCTGGGTGCGGTGCTGGTTGGGGACTGCGCTGAGTACGACACCCTGCTGCAATATTACTTAAACGCTATCGATCTACCCAGTGATCCAGAGACGCTGATTGTGCCTGCCAAAGCGGGGCAAGCGCCCCTACTGGGTGCCGCGGCACTGCCTATGACGGCGACCATATGTTCCTGTCACAATGTCAGCAAGGGCGATATTGTCGCGGTCATGGATGCCGGCTGCTGCTCGTTGGGCGAGGTCAAATCGGCAACCGCCGCGAGCAGTGGCTGCGGTGGCTGTGCCACCTTGTTAAAAAGCCTTGTCGACGACCAGATGGCGGCGCGGGGTCTGCAGGTTAACACCGCCATCTGTGAGCACTTTAACTACACCCGCCAAGAGCTCTTCCATATTGTCCAAGTGGAAATGCTCAAGAGTTTCGATGACTTGTTACACCAGCATGGCAGTGGACGTGGCTGCGATATCTGTAAACCCGCCGTGGCTTCGATTTTGGCCTCCTTGTGGAATGAGTATGTGTTGGACGATCGGCACCTAGGTTTGCAAGATACCAACGATACCTTTTTGGCGAATATGCAAAAGAATGGAAGCTACTCGGTGGTGCCGCGTGTTGCCGGTGGTGAAATTACGCCCAAGAAGTTAATTGCCTTAGGCCAGGTAGCCGAA
>CALGJN010000275.1:0-4292 GCA_937920185.1 uncultured Cellvibrionales bacterium
GAAGACGCTGAGGGTTTGTCATTCGGTGAAGCTGAGGGCTCTTTATTAGAGGACGCTGATGGCTCTTTATTAGGCGCGGCTAAAGGCTTTTCATGACGCGACGCTGAGGGCTCTTTATTAGGTGAAGCTGAGGGCTCTTTATTAGGCGCGGCCAAAGGCGCTTTATCGATCGACGCAGAGGGCGCGTTCTGTGGGTCGTCGCAGCCGACCAATGCCAGCCACAGCGCCATTGTCAGCGCGTGGCTGAGCTGCGTTGCGGGGCGGCAGATCGGTCGACGCCGGGCCATAATCGGCCTAAGTCTCGCGCTTTAGCAGCAGGCTGTCGATGCGGTTTTGCGCCAGTTTTGCGCGCGCTGCGGCGACCTTCGACATGTTGCTAAACGGCCCCACCAGCACCCGCTGCCAAACTTCACCAGAACCCAGCGTGACCGCTTCAATCGCCGCGTCCAGGTTGAGCAACAGCAATTGGACTCTGAGGTTTTCGGCGTCTTTGACGTACTTAAACGAGCCCGCTTGCAGCAGATAAGAATAGGATTTTTGTGGGCTGACACCGGCGTCCAAGCGCTCGTCGGGAACCGCAATTTCGGCATTTTTCAGTTCGTTATAAAAAGTAAAGGTCAGATCCGAGAGCTTTTTGTCGGCGCTCAGTTCGGTCGCTTGTTCGGCGAGCTGCGGCAGTACCTTGGCCGGCGGCAGCATTGGCGCAGCCACATACATGGCCGCAGCGCCCAGTAGGCTGCCGGCAAAAAATGCTAACCTCCATGGTGGGCTTTCGACCTCCGGTTGAGGATTTTTGCGCGTCGCGCTGGCATTTTTTTTTGGCATACTGGAGTCCCATCGGTAGATAGCGATTGTAGATGATGAAGCGGGTCGAGGGCAAAGATAGCGGTGTATTCATCGCCATTACCGCGTGCCAGCGGGGGGCGTCCAAACGCTATCGACCGCTCGAAGCGCGCCGCGGTTAGTGCATTTTGCACGCCGATTGCAACCGATCAGACGGTGTTAATCACCAGCGCTTTAAAGAACCGCCGACACCGCAACCTTGGTTGCTAGCCAAAAGACTGCGCTTGATCGGCACGGGGTTCGCCGCCTAGGGAAATACCATCACTGGCCGGTATCGTGGGCGAATTGCGCCACGCTGGCGGTGGAGTAATTACAGCTCTTGGGCGTCGACATCCACCGACCAGCGCAGGTGGCGTGGATCTTGATGCCGCTCCAGCACCGGCATTAGGCGACTGAGCAGTTGATGCAGGGTGGTGCGCTGCTCGGCCTCGATGCGTAGAACGTAGCGATAGCGCCCAGCGCGGCGCTCCATCAGCGCCGGCAATGGCCCGAGGTAGCCCAGTTGTGGCGTGGGCGGCAGCAGTTCAGCGGCACTCTGGCGCGCGATACGCAAAAATTTTTCGGCGCGCTGCGGGTCCTTTGATTCGGCTCGAATCAGCGTCAAGTGGCGGTAAGGCGGCAATTGTTGGGTTTTACGATGGGCCAAGAGTTGCTCGGCAAACGCGCGATAACCCTGTTCTAAAAGGAGCACCAGCGAGGGATGATCCGGTTGATGGGTCTGCAACAGCACCCGTCCGGGCAGGTCGCTGCGCCCGCTCCGTCCGGCCACCTGAGTTAGCAATTGGCCCATCCGCTCACCGGCGCGAAAGTCAGGGCTCAACAGGCCGCTATCGCCATCGACCACCACCACCAGCGTTACGCGGTCAAAGTGATGTCCTTTGGCGAGCATCTGGGTGCCGATTAAAATACAGGGTACACCGCTATTGGCGGTATCAAAGACCTGCTGCATATGGCCGCGCACTTGGGTGCTGTCGCGGTCGACGCGCAGTACCTGCACCTTGGGAAATTGCTTTTGCAGCAGTAGTTCGCTGCGCTCGGTGCCCTCGCCGGTGGCGACCAACTGCGTCGATCGGCAGCTCGGGCAGTGTTGGGGCGGCGGTAGTTGTTTGTCGCAGTGGTGGCAGATGATCCGGTTGCGGCCACGGTGCAGCGTCATCCGCGCATCGCAGTCGCGGCATTCGGCAACCCAGCCACAGCTATGGCACAGCACGGCGGGGGCAAAGCCCCGCCGATTGAGAAATACCAGCACCTGTTCGGAGCGCTTCAGGGTCTGTTCGATCGCCTCTAGGGTGGTGCTGGCAATGCCTTCGGGTGCGCTCTGATCGCGCATATCGACCACCTGCCAGTCGGCCGGTTTTGCCGACCCGGCGCGGGCGTTGAGGTAGAGCGCGCTGTAGCGACCCAGTTCGCAGTTGTACAACGATTCTAGCGATGGCGTTGCCGAACCAAGGATGATTGGCGTGTTTTCGCGCTGAGCGCGCATTACCGCCAGATCGCGCGCCGAGTAGCGAAAACCATCCTGCTGTTTATATGACCCGTCTTGCTCTTCGTCGACAACAATCAGCCCCGGAGCCGCCAGTGGCGTAAAGATCGCCGAGCGGGTGCCGAGCACGATGCGCGCCTCGCCGTTGCGGGCGCGGGTCCAAGCTGCCAGCCGCTGTTTGTCGGTCATGCCCGAGTGCAGCACCACCAGCGGCACCGCAAAGCGTTCGGTAAAGCGGCGCTTGGTCTGCGGCGTTAGGCTGATCTCAGGAATCAACACCAGCGCTTGGCGGCCAGCGTTTAACACCTGTTCAATGCACTGTAGGTAAATTTCGGTTTTGCCGCTGCCGGTAATGCCGTTTAACAGCCAGCATCGAAAGCCGGTGAGTTCGATCTCGGCCATCGCCCGTTGCTGTTCTGCCCCCAATACTAGCGGCGCCTCTCGAAGCACCAGTGGGGTAGGATGGGTCGCCGCTGAGGCATCCACTTGATGGGCCGCGATCAGCTCGCGGCTTTCGAGTAGGCGGATAATGGCGCGGCTAAACTGCGCCGCCAACGCCGCGTCGTCAACCGTCTGTTCGTTGAGCAAGCGATCGATCAGCGCGCGCTGCCGCGGGGCCTTGCCGAGCGCGTTGGGCGCTAGGCCACGGCCTTTGTCGGTCAGTTGCCACTGCGTCTGCCGCAGGTCTGGCAGCGCATCACCGCGTCGCAGCAGGCTCGGTAAGGCGTGGAATAGCGCGTCACCCAGCGGGTGTTGGTAGTAGCGTGCGGCCCATAAAAACAACGCCAGCAGCGGTGCCGGTAGCAGCGGTTGCTGGTCAATAAACACCTCGATGGCGCGCAGTTTATCGGTTGCCACCGCGCTGTGATCGGTCATTGCTACGACCATGCCGATCACCTGCCGACGCCCAAAAGGCACTTTAACCCTGAGGCCCACGGTCGCATAGGCGTCGCCGCTAAAGGCGACGGGCAACCGGTAGTCAAACAGGGTACGCAATGGCGATGCGATCGCAATTTTGGCGATAGGTGCTTCTCGACCCATAAAACCGATAAATCCTGTTGAAACGCGTGGTATTTCTGTTAAAATCCGCGCTCTTAAAAATGGCTTGCCGTGCTTTGCGCGCTTTAACGGTCGAATCGACAGTAATAGTAGCAGTATCATTCGCCAAAGTAACATTGGTAACGGCTGCAGTAGTTGATTCGCTCGTTACAGACAGACGACGAGGTGGCGGCCGGCAACTTGGAGTATATGATGAAAAGCGAAATTCACCCAACCTACAGCGAACTGACTGCAACTTGCAGTTGTGGCAATGTCATCAAAGTGGGTTCGACCCGCGATCAAAGCCTCTATCTAGATGTTTGTTCGTCTTGCCACCCTTTTTATACGGGCAAGCAAAAAGTGCTCGACACCGGAGGCCGCATCGACCGCTTTAACAAGCGCTTTGGCGCAGCCAAGAAGTAATTTATACGTAGGCTTGACCTCGCGCCGCCGATCCAAGGGCATGCTCTGGCACCATAGGATTATGCTAACGAGGCGCGTACAGCCTCGTTGCAATTCTGGTTGTGGTGGTTTTTTATTACTGCGGGTGGCCAGAGCGTTGTCGTTTGGTGGGTCAAACGGCGCAGTGTCAAGACCGAAGCAGCGCTTAAGAATGTTTGTAAACAGCGGGAACCAACAAAAATCGATCGGTGAAATGTCTACAGCATACTCATGGTCAAGCGCTTTACGGCGACAATACGGCGCAATTTCATGACTCAAGAATAGCCAACTGCTGGGTGGTAAAGTGTGCTCGACGGTTAGTTCAACGTCTGTTTTTTGACCACATTGAACTGCTCATGGCTTCATGCATAGTGTATGCTAAGTATTTTAGTGGGCATACTGACAACTCTATGGAGAGCGCAACGCGAGTGCATTTTCCTAAAATCGCGCAATAGTTCTTGACCTTAGCCTTTTCTAAGAGTATAAA
>CALGJN010000276.1:0-4292 GCA_937920185.1 uncultured Cellvibrionales bacterium
AAACCGCAAAATCCGAATTTTTCGTCCGGCCCATGCTCCAAGCGCCCTGGCTACGATGTCGCCAACCTCCAACTCGACACGCTCGGTAGATCGCACCGCTCCGCAATTGGCAAAGCTGCTTTGCAGCGGGCTTGTTCGCAAACTGCCGAGATTCTGAACCTTCCCGAAGGCTATCGAGTTGGGGTGGTGCCGGCGTCCGATACCGGCGCAATGGAGCTGATCATGTGGTCAGTTTTGGGCGCTCGACCTGTTGACGTGTTTGCCTGGGAATCGTTTGGTAAAGACTGGGTGACCGACATTGTTGCGCAACTCAAGCTCGATGGCGTGCACAGTTATCTCGCCGATTACGGCGAGTTGCCCGATCTATCCCAAGCCAATCCAGAACACGACACGGTTTTTACCTGGAATGGCACCACTTCGGGGGTGCGCTTGGAGGACGCCGATTGGATCAGTGATCGGCGCGGCGGCTTGACCATTTGCGATGCCACCTCTGCGGTCTTTGGCATGTCGCTACCTTGGGAAAAGCTCGATGTGGTTACCTACAGTTGGCAAAAAGTACTCGGTGGTGAGGGTGCCCATGGCATGCTAATCCTCAGTCCACGCGCGGTTGAACGCCTCGAGTCATACGATCCACCGTGGCCGTTACCAAAGATATTTCGCCTGACCAAAAACCGCGTTCTGAACGAGGGAATATTCAAGGGCGCCACCATCAATACGCCATCTATGCTGTGCGTGGCCGACTATCTCGATGCTTTAGACTGGGTTGCGGAGATTGGCGGGCAGTCGGCGACTATTGCACGATCAGAGCAAAACCTCGCGGTCATAAAGACCTTCGTCGAGCAGCATGATTGGATTCAATTTTTGGCCCGAGATGCGGCGCAAGTTTCCAATACCAGCGTGTGTTTGACGCTCGATCTGGACGCCGACAAAGTCGCCGATATGGTCAAATTGCTGGCCTTTGAGGGCGTCGCGTTCGATATAGGCGCTTACCGAGATGCCCCGGCTGGGCTCCGCATCTGGTGTGGCGCCACCGTAGAAAAGGCCGACGTAGTGGCCCTTATGCCTTGGGTCGAGTGGGCCTATCATACCGTTCAACAATAGAGACCGAGATTTTTATGTATAAAATACGTACTTACAACGCGCTATCGGCCAAGGGCCTCGACAGTTTTCCCGCCGCCGGTTACGAGGTTTCAAGCGATTGTGAAGCCCCCCACGGTTTTATGTTACGCAGCCATAAATTACATACCGAAGCTGTCCCCGATTCCCTGGCTGCGGTTGCTCGTGCCGGTGCCGGGGTTAACAATATCCCGGTAGATGCTTACACCGAACGAGGCATTGTGGTGTTCAACACACCCGGTGCCAATGCCAATGCTGTCAAGGAACTGATCGTTGCAGCCCTGATGATGGCCTCGCGAGATATCTACGGCGGCATGAATTATGTGCAGGGTCTGACGCAGATTGACGACGGCGCAGCGATGGGTAAACTGCTGGAAAAAGAAAAAAAGCGGTTTGCCGGCGGTGAAATTACCGGTAAGACGCTCGGTGTCGTGGGCCTCGGTGCTATAGGTTCAATGATCGCCAATTTGGCTCTCGATCTCGGCATGCAGGTGGTCGGTTACGACCCAGCCATTTCTATCGAAGCGGCCTGGCAATTGTCGAGCCGCGTCGAGCGTATGGGTAGTTTGGAGGCCCTTCTCGGCCGTTCTGATTTTGTCACGCTTCACGTTCCGGCGATAGCTGCAACTCGCCACTTGATCGATGCGGATAAATTGTCGGCGATGAAGCCAACCGGCAAACTGTTGAATTTCGCGCGCGAGGAAATTGTCTCTACTGAGGCGATGACCGCGGCGTTAGATCGCGGTGATCTAGCCGGCTATGTGAGTGATTTCCCGACGCCAGAACTGCTCGGTCGAAGCGATGTTCTGTTGATGCCACACATAGGTGCAAGTACTGCCGAGGCGGAAGAAAATTGCGCGGTGATGGCAGCTCAGCAGTTAATGGACTTTCTCGATAACGGCAATATCGTCAATTCGGTGAATTTTCCAGCTACCACATTGCCGCGTCGGCGCGGAGCTAGAGTCACATTCAGCAATCAAAATGTCCCGAAAGTACTCGGCAATGTGTTATCCGTGCTCGCCGATGCTGGGCTCAACGTCCTCGATATGATGAATCAGAGTCGCAACGATCTGGCTTATAACATCGTCGATGTGGAGGGTGATCTTCCAGCCGACCTGGAGCTAAAGATCAGCCAGGTAGACGGTGTTCTCCGAGTCAGAACGCTGGGCAGTTGAAACTAGGCCGAAGTTTGGGACGCGCTGAATGTCTTGGCTCTTACCGAACTTCGATAGGCTTTGGGAGTACTTCCAGACCACTGTTTGAAACGTGCTGAAAACCAGCTGTTGTCGCTAAAACCGCTAAAGCTGGCGATCTCTAGAATTGACAAATCGGTGTTTTTAAGCAAATCGCAGGCAAAGTTCATGCGCACTTCGTTGAGGTATTCGCCCGGCGTCTTGCCGGTTGCGATTTTAAACCTCCGATTTAAGGTTCTTTTTTGAACCCCCAGTTTTTCCGGAAGATAGGAAAGAAGCGAGTGCTTACTTAGATTGTCTTGCATCCATATTTTTGCCTGTACTATCAGTTCGTCGCTAAGCTTTAGTTCGCGGCTATCGCTGTAGCTGACAGCCTCGGATAGATTGCGAATTTCATGGAAAAAGTTACGCTGCGCCTGACGCGCAATCACCCGTCCAAAAATACGTTCGACTTGGTAGACGATCAGTTCCGCCATGGCATTGATGCTCGCGGCGCAATAGATATTTCCGGTTTGGGTAGTGAAGTGCTGGCGTCGTAATTTCAAATTGGGATAACTTTTTTGCAATTGGTCAAAATAATGCCAGTGCGTGGTTGCCGATTTATCCTCCAGCAGACCGGCTTCGGCGAGAAAGCACACGCCGGTGCCGACCGCAGTAAAGCTACTATTTAATTGATGTTGACGGCGCAACCAGGGGGTTAAAGCGCGCGCGCGTTTGACTATCGGGCGTGGATTGCGCCACAACGCGGGGAGGTGCACCAAATCACTTTGAAACTTATCTTCCAGACTGTGGGTCGGACTGAGTTCGAACCCAGACGACGTTTGTACCGGTAAATCGTCGGTCGAGACCCGGCGAATTGTCACTTCACCGGCTTGGCGAGAACTGGCACGCGCCATCGCACTGGCGAAATTAAAAATTTCTGCAGCTAGCGTACTACTTGATACGAGCATATTGTCGCACAGGACTAAGGTGAGATTCATCGCCATAATGACTATAAAATAGCATAAAATGGCTCTAGACTTACAGCTAAGCGGTATCTTTATCTGTAAACTACGCTGTTTCTCGATGGCTATAAAGGATTATGCAATGACTCAGTCGCTTCCAGTGATCGTTGGCTTTGGTGGATATAATGCCGCCGGTCGCAGTTCATCACATCAATCGTTCAGGCGTATAGTGCTGGAGTCATTGCCGACCGAAGAGCAACAAAACACCGTCGTAGCTCTCGCCTGTTTGATGGCGTTGGTGCAAAAGACTGAGCATGGATATACCGCTGTAGATGGCGACCTATTGAGTCCAGCAGAGGTCGATACGCGCTTTCGAAAGGTCATATTAGACGGCACCTTGGTGCGCAAAACCGAGTTGTTTGATCCTTCCAAAGTCCCTGGACATAAACGTATTGCGTTTGACTGCGACGATCGATCAAACGTGGTCTTCAGTATGCAAAAGCGCGACTTGCCTAGTGCCCTACCGGCTGATTGGCAGATCACCGATATCGATAATGGCCGCGTCACCGTTGCGGCCTCGGCGGCGTCTAGTTATCTGATTGAATCCCACTATGAGTTGATATCCAAGGCGTCCGGACAACTGCCATCTGGCTTTGAACCATCGGCACACTACGCGTCGCGGTTTCACCCGCGGGGTTTGCAGATGGCGCTCGTCGGCGCTAGCGATGCTCTTCACTCAACCGGTTTGGCTTGGCAAGCAATCGTTGATCGAGTGCGCCCCGACGAGGTCGGTGTCTACTCATCCAGCGCCTTGAGTCAAGTCACAGAGGAGGGTTTCGGTGGCCTCATGCAGGGCCGATTGCGTGGTAATCGAACCACTGCAAAGCAGTTGCCTCTCGGTTTAAATACCATGCCGGCAGACTTTATCAACGCCTATGTGCTGGGTAGTGTCGGCCATACCGAAGCAATTACCGGCGCCTGTGCGACATTTTTGTACGTTCTCCAAGCGGCTGTGAGGGACTTGCGCAGTGGCCGCCGT
>CALGJN010000277.1:0-11004 GCA_937920185.1 uncultured Cellvibrionales bacterium
TGCGCTGCGGGATAAATTTATCACCGACGTGCAACTTAAGATCGCCTCTTCAGTTTGCCACCCCACCGATGGTTTTTTAAGACTTTATTACTACCGATAAATCGGCGTCGGACGCCGATCTTAGACACTTACAATCAGAGGATGATTATTATGAAAAAAGTACTGTTAAATCCAAATCCAAATCCACATCTAAATCTAGAGTCAGATAAGCCACAGTCTGTCGGCAACGTCACAGGCGCGCACCAGCGGCCGGCATGCATCGCGGGCTTTACCTTAGTAGAGTTACTGTTTGCGGTGTTTTTTATCTTTGCCGCGCTCAGCGCCATCATCGTCACCACCAACAACGTCACCAGTACCGGCCAGCACAACGAGGCAGCGGCGCAGGTCCAGAGTGTCATCGACGCCACCCGCGCTTGGGGCCGCCAGCCGAGTCAGGGTCAAAACTATACCGGCGTCACTCTCGATGTACTGTACTGCAACGGCATCAATATCGCCCCGTTTAAGCCGACCACCGATTGTCCAGCGGGCGGAGGCGCTCCCACTACGAATGAGGCCGGAGTGGGCCAGAACGTCTACGGGCTGGATATTGCGGTGGTAGGCGCAGGGGATGGCAATCTTGATTACGCGGTGACCTTTGGTACTGGAGATGCACCCAATTGCCAAGCGCTGTTGGATAAATTTAGTGGGGTCGCGGGGGTTATTTCCGGTACTGACAAGACATTCTGTGGTACAGCCGATCAGTTCACATTAACGGTTACGATGAACTAAGTTATCAAACGGGCCTTGCTTAAGCCGCGGCGTTGATCACGATCTAGATCAGGATTTGGCTTGCGGCCTTTGGTTTGGCCTTTGGTTCGGCCTTTGGTTTGGCCTTGTTTGGTGCTGTTTTTGGTTGTTGTTAAGTTATGGTCTAGATTTGGGCTTAGGCTAGGCGTTGGTGCGCGCCTTTGGGCGTCGACTGATAGGTTATTCACCGCTCGGCCTGGTCTAGGCAAAGATCGCTTGGCAGTCTTTTTCGTCGCGAGTTATTTCCGAGCGGGCTATTTCTGAGCGAGCTATTTCCGAGTGGGCTATTTATTGGGGGTGTATCTGTTGGGCGCTAATATGGTTGAGTTTTATCTAGCCGGAGTCTGTGCCGTCGCGCTGTCGATAGTAGGGGTCTATTTAGCCGCGGTCTACGTCGCCGGGGATGGCTTAAAAGAGCACGTTGGCGCTGGGGTAGCCTCTCGAGGGGGGCCGCGCTATGCCAATGGCTTTAGTCTGTTTGAATTGTTGATCGTGGTGACTTTTTCTGGTTTGTTGCTGCAACAGGCGATGGTCTGGAAAACCCACGAAAACGATCGGGCGGCGGTCGCGCGCACGGTGCGCGACATCGCGCAATTGCGCACGGCACTGCTCGGTTACTACGCCGCGTATAATAGCTATCCGGATCAACTCGATCCGACGGTGGCGATACCAAGCGGACCGGCGTTTGCGGGTGGTGATTACCTGCCGGTGTGGCACAACGTCAATGCCGCCGGTATCCCCTATGCCAATTCTAGTGGCACTGTCGGCAATCCAAACCTCGGCGGTTATGGCGTGGTCGGGCGTCCTGACGGCTGCCAGCCACTGAGCACCATCACCCCTTGTAGCAACGTGCAAATTATTACCCGCCTGGCCGACCGCGGTCAGGCAATCGGCGTGGTTAACCAGTTTAACAACGCCGATTTTGATGCCGATCCGAACTCACCCTCCAACGATGATGCTCTGTACATCATCACCGTTACGCTGGGCAGGCCACCACCCACTGCCACCGCAGATACGAGTCAGTAGCCGCGCTACGGTTGTTTTCTTAGCAGATTTTTCGCTGCAACGGCCGCTGGTGGTCAGGGCTCCAAAGGCGCGAGCGCGGTCTAATAACTGCGTCGAGCATGCCCGATTAGAGCGACCGACTCTAAAGTTTGGTTAAAAAACTCGGTTAGCTCGCGCGCTTAAACGTCCCGACGAGAAGTCTGGACTAAAAAGTCCGAGTAAAACACCGTTTAAATCGAGTTCGCTCGGGCACAGCCGCAGCTAAGAGTGACCCGTCGTCAAAACGGCACTGTCTGCTGACCGGAGGATTAGAGTTCGCTATTAGGGTTGTCGTCTAGCGCTGTTTATAAGCGCTGTTTATAAGCACTCTTTATAAGCACTCTTTATAAGAGCTATGTTCTAAATCTTTGTCTTAGCGAATAGCGCGGCGCAGCGATTAGTCCGCGCTCGGCCCGCGATCCAGAACCTTCAAAGTTCATCCCGCGCCTTCAATTTTCAGCCATCAGCCATCAGCCATCAGCCATCAGCCATCAGCCATCGGCTATCAATCGTGTTCGAGGTGCAGGTAGCTGCGGTCTGTCAGGTTCATAAGCCGCAGGCGACCGCCCCAGGAGTAGCCGGTGTCCAGTGGAAAGTGGTACTCGCCGCCGAACTCGCCCTCGAGCGCCGCCCAGTGACCAAACACGATCGCCCGTTGGCCGGTTTTGCGCTCCGGATGGACAAACCAGCCGGCGCAACCGGTGGCCGGATCGAGGACGTGACTTTGCGCCGCGGCCTCGTCAAACTCCAGCTGTCCAGCGCTCGAGCAGCGCCGCATGCGGGTTAAATAGTTGGTGATGCAGCGCCAGCGCTCAACCCCGCGCAATGACTCCGACCAGCGCTCGGGTTGGTTGCCGTACATACCCTCAAAGTACTCGCCGGCGCGTGCCGAACACAGCACCTCTGAGACCTCGGCGGCCAGCGCGCGGGCCTGCGACAGCGACCACTGGGGCGGAATTCCGGCGTGCACCAAGGTGTAGTCGCCAACATCCAGCAGCAGCGGTTGGCGCTGCAGCCAATCGAGCAATAGCTCGCGGTCGGGGGCCGCCAGCACCGCGTCGAGGGTATCGTGGCGGGTTGGTTTGCGCACCCCATGGGCGATCGCCAGTAGGTGCAGGTCGTGATTGCCGAGCACGGTTTTAAAGCGTGTGCCGAGGTCGCGACAGAAGCGTAGGGTGTCTAGGGAGTCTGGACCGCGATTGATCAAATCGCCGGTGGCGATTAGCCGATCGATCGCAGGATCAAAGTCGACTGCGTCGAGAATCTGTCGCAAACCGCGATAGCAGCCCTGAATATCGCCAATCGCATAGTCGGTCACCTAGTGCACCGCGTGCGGCACGGCCAGCGAAAAAGCCGCAATTGCCGCGGCAAATGACCTTCCATCGAGGGTCTCCATCTGATAGTCGCCATGCATACTGCCGACCGGGGTATCCAGCACCACTGCGCTGGTGTAGGTAAAGCTATCGCCGGGTTGGATGGTCGGCTGCTGGCCCACCACGCCCTCGCCTTCGACTTCGCGGCGTACCTGATTGCCGTCGACCACCACCCAGTGGCGGCGGCGCAGCGTTGCCGCCTGGCTGCCGCGATTGTGAATCACCACTTGGTAGGCAAAGGCGTACTGGTTTTTTTCCGGTACCGATTGCTGCGGTAGGTAGTCGCTATCGACCTCGACGTGAATGTCCATCGGTGGCGCGATCGGCTTATTCATGCGTATCGGCTGCCGGTAATTCAGCGTCGTTTCCTGGGGTGGCTGCAGTGGTTGCAGCAGCGCTTTCGGTTGGTATCTCGGGCGCGCCGATGGCATTGCTCAGCGCGACGAAATCGGCCACCGCCAATTGCTCTGGGCGGCGGCCGAGATCGAACCGTCGGCCCAGCGCGGCGATATCTGGCACCAGCGCCCTAAGCCCGTTGCGCAGGGTTTTACGGCGATGTTGAAAGCACTCGGCGACCACCTGTGCGAGGCGCGTTTCGCTGTTGGCCAGTGCTGGTGGCGTCGCGTGCGGCACCAACCGAACAAACGCCGATTGCACCCGGGGGGCCGGTTGAAAGGCGCTCGGCGGTACCGGGATCAGCGGTAGTACGCGGCAGTGGTACTGCACCATCACCGACAACCGGCCATAGCTCTTGCTGCCCGGCGCCGCGCTCAGGCGATCGACCACCTCGCGCTGCAGCATAAAGTGCATGTCGGCGATCACGTCGCGCTGGGCCAGCAGGTGAAACAGCAGCGGTGTCGAGATGTTGTACGGCAGATTGCCGACCAACCGCAGCGGCTGGCCGCGGAAGAACTGCCGGTAGTCGGTCTTTAGCGCGTCGCCGCTGTGCACCACAAAGTCGCTGTAGTTGGCAAAGCGCGAGCGCAGTTGCGCGATCAGGTCGCGATCCAACTCCACCGCCTGCAGGCTCGGGCACTGCTCAAGTAAATGCTGGGTCAGCGCCGCGGTGCCGGGGCCGATCTCGATCAGGTGGTGGTCGGCGCGAGCGCCGATCGCGGCGATAATCTGACCGATGATGGTCTCGTCAACGAGAAAGTTTTGCCCAAAGCGCTTTCTCGCGCGGTGCGGGCTGGTCATTCCTTTAGGGCTCATAGCGGGTTCGCTCTTGGTGGCGCGGCTGCGGTGGACGCGGCCATCTGCGCCGCCACCTGCAGGGCGGTTTGCAGACTGCCGACGTCGGCACGACCGCTGGCGGCAAGATCCAGTGCGGTGCCGTGATCTACCGACGTGCGCACGATCGGCAAGCCGAGAGTGATATTGGCGGCGCGCCCAAAACCTTGGTACTTGAGCACCGGTAGACCCTGGTCGTGATACATCGCCAATACCGCGTCGGCCCGCTCTAGATGGTGCTGGGTAAACGCGGTATCGGCTGCCAGTGGGCCCACCAGACGATGGCCGCGCTGGCGCATGCGCTCGATCACCGGCGCGATCACGTCGATTTCTTCGCGACCCAGATGGCCGGACTCGCCGGCGTGGGGGTTGAGGCCGCAGACCAGCAATCGCGGCTCGGGCAGACCAAAGCGCTCGGCCAGCTCGCGGCAGACGATGTCGATAACCTCGGTCAATAAGTCGCCGGTGATCGCCGCGGCCACGTCCTTCAGCGGCAGGTGGGTGGTCGCTAGCGCCACCCGCAATTCTGCGCTGGCGAGCATCATCACCACCCGCGCGGTGTTGGTTTTGGCCGCGAGGTATTCGGTGTGCCCGCTAAAGGTGATACCAGCGGCGTTGATCACCGATTTTTGTACCGGCCCGGTGACCATTGCCGCGCAGTCTCGGGCGCGACAGGCATCGACCGCGGCGTCCAAGCAATCGAGCACGTACTGGGCGTTTGCAGGCGCCAACTGCCCCGGCGTCTCAGCGGTCGATAACGCCACAGGCACCACCGCCAGCTCACCGGCGGCCAGCGGCTGGGGTGCGTTGCCCGGCTCGCGCAGGCGCAGCGGCAGACCCAGCAGTCGGGCACGACGGTGCAGCATATCGGCGTCGGCGTAGGCGACCAGTTCGTGTTGATGGCCGCTCTGAACGCTCTGAATCAGCAGGTCGGGGCCGATCCCCGCGGG
Organism: uncultured Cellvibrionales bacterium; assembly: GCA_937920185.1. Classification (GTDB taxonomy): domain Bacteria; phylum Pseudomonadota; class Gammaproteobacteria; order Pseudomonadales; family Porticoccaceae; genus TMED48. The sequence continues at coordinate 5,384 of CALGJN010000277.1, forward strand.
TTCACCTGGGGTCAGCGCAAGGCGCAGGGTCATGAGGCGCTGTCGGTTTTGATCTCGATAAAGGCCTCGTCGCGAATTTCCTGCAGCCACACCTGCAGCTCTTCTTGGTACTTGCGCTGACGGAGCATATTTTGCGCGCGATTGCGCATAATGTCCTCGCTAAAATCTTGCTTGCGACGCTCGGTGACCTGCATGATATGCCAGCCAAATTGCGACATAAACGGCCGGCTGATCTCGTTGAGCGCGATGGTGTTCATGGTTTGCTCGAACTCGGGCACAAACATACCCGGCGTCGACCAGCCGAGCTCACCACCGTTGAGCGCCGAGCCGGCATCTTCGGAGTGCTCTTTGGCGAGCATCGCAAAATCCTCGCCGTCGGCGACGTTCTGGCGCAGTATCTCGAGGAAGTCGACGGTGCTTTCGTCGTCGCGAATTTGGTTCGGTGCCATCAGTATATGCCGCGCAAAGTGCTGCTCGATGAGCTGCTCACCGCCGCCGCGACGCTCGTAGAGCTTCAATAGATGATAGCCGGCATCGCTGCGAATGGGCGCCGAGATAGCGCCGACTTCGAGATCTTTCACGGCCTCGATAAAGACCCCCGGCAACTGCGCCAGCTTGCGCCAGCCGAGATCGCCACCCTCGAGCGCGGTCTGATCGGCGGAGTGGGCCATGGCGAGCTGCCGAAAGTCGCCTTTTTGCGCCTGTTGATAAATCGCCTGCGCCCGCGCCGCCACCGCATCCACGGTATCGACCGTCGCACCGGTCGGCACCGACAGCAAAATCTGTCCAACGTTGACGTCGGGCGAGGTCAAGAAGCGACCCTCTTCAGACTCGAGAAAATTATCCAGTTCCTGGGGGCTGATGCGAATTCGGCGCATCACCTGCCCCTGTTGTACCCGCATCAGGATCATTTCATGGCGGATCTGTTCGCGCATGGCGCTGACGTTCGACCCCTGCTGCTGCATCGCCTGCAGGTAATCGCTCGAGCTCATGCCGGCATTGCTGGCGATCCGCCCGAGCGCCTCGTTGAGTTCGGCGTCGGTAATGCGAATGCCGGCGTTGTAACCCATGGTCAGTTGCAAGCGCTCCGAGATTAATCGCTCGAGCACCTGCGGGCGCAGTACCTCCGGTGGCGGTGGCTGGGTGTCGGACTGCTGGATCTGCGCGTAGACCGCGGTGATACGCTGCTCCAACTCACTGAGCAGCACGATGTCGTCGTCGACGATCGCCACCACGCGGTCGAGTATTTTGATCTCAGCCACTGCCTGAGATGAGAGCGTTATCGAGCAGCAGGCAAGCAGAGCCGCGCTAAAAATTTTCCACTGTTTCATAACCGTATATACCTTCCTGAAGGATGGAGTCGACGCGTCCGCCACTGCTGGCGAGACCCTTGAATTGAAATTGAAATAAAATGCTGTTGCGGGCTTCGAGGTCGCGCTCTGGAAACAACACATCGTCGTTGCGGCGCACCGCGCGCCGCATCACCAAGCTGGCCCGCCAGCAGCAACTGTTGTACTCGAATCCGGTAAAGATTTCCAGTGTTCTGCTGTTGGTAAGGTCGTGGTTCCAGCGGCCAACCCAGTTAAAATTGCTCGATATGGGCATAAATCCGGAGATGTCTGCCTGCTCGATGTCTTGGTCGATTTGGCGCGCGTCATACACTCGCTCGGCGCGCCGCGTGAAGCGGTAGGTGGCGTTAAACGCCCGCTGTTCGCGGTCTTTATAGCGCACCCCAAAACTGCTCTTTTCCAGATCGCTGTCGTGGTTGTCGTAAATAATTTCGCCATTCAGCCGCCAGTCGCGACCCACTCGCGCCGATAGGTCGAGCGCCAGCGGTGATTGATTGCGGCGCAGCTCCTGCAATTCGTCGCTGCTCGGCGATGACCTCAGCGTGACGCGCCGGTCGTCGAGGTAGATGGCCTGCGCAATGCTCGCCCTAAAGCGCTCTTCGCCGGTCTGGTTATCGATAAACCTCGAGGTCAGCGCTAGCGTGACGCGGTTGGCATCGCCGATCCGATCGCCGCCGCTGAAGCGGTTGCTGCGAAATAGTAAATCGTAGGACGGGGTGTACTCGCGAGTATCAAAATCGGGCAGCGACGACTGCGCCTTGTAGTTGCTCTTGAGGTAGTAAATGCGCGGTTCGAGGGTCTGGGTTAGATCGCCAAACAGCGCACCGCTGCGCTCTAAAAAGAGCCCGCTGTCGAGGGTGAGTACCGGCGTGGTCAGGGTTGGACTGTCGTCGCCCAGAGGGCTATTTTGCAAGTCGTATCCGAGGTGCACGAGTTCTATCTCGGGTCTGATGTAACCCCAGGTGGCGCGCTTATCCCAGGCCAGTGCGTAGTTCAGATTGTAGCGCCGGCCGCTGACGCGCTCGCGATCGTGATGGGCAAAGCGGGTCACCGCCTGTTGGACATCGACGATGATGTGGTTGTCAAAGCGGTAGTAGCCGTCGACAGAGATCCGCGGCAAGACCGCATACTGTTCGCTGATATCGTCGCTGATGACCTGATAGTCCTCGCTGGCAATCCCCAGGTTCCAGTGACCCAAGCGGTAGCTAAAGGCGCTGCTGCGCTGCAGGTGGGTAAGGCTGCTCTCCGCGCTCGAGCGGTTGCCGAGGTCGCCAAAGTAGTCGCTGTCGCTGACCTGATTAAAGTGGATCCACGACGACCAGGGTCGGCGCTGACCACCGCGATGGTTAAACGACAGCAGGTAGCGATCTTGGCCACGATAGTCCGGTGTGCGCAAATTGTCGTCGCGATCGTCGTTGCCACCGCGATCATTGGGTAGCCAGACACCCTGAACTTCGCTCTCCGACCAGTTGCTCAGGTGGCGGAACTCTGCGCCGAGTGCCACACCGCGCTCGCTGAGGTAGCGCGGCGAAAAGGTCGCGTCATAATCGGGTGCGATGTTCCAATAGATCGGTTGTAAATAATCGATGCCGTTGTCGCGGCTCGCGCCCAGGGTCGGAAATAGCAACCCCGAAGACCGGCGATCGTCGATCGGGAAGGTGAGCCACGGGAAATAAAATACCGGCACTTCCCGCACTTCTAGGCGCGCGCTCTTTACCGTGGCAAAGCCCTGCGCCTGATCGATGTCAATTTGCTGGGTTACTAGCTGCCAGGTGTTGTCGTTCGGTTCGCAGGTCGAGTAGGTGGCCTGATCGATGACGATCAAGCCATCGCTCTGGCGCGTCAGACGCTTGGCGGTACCGCGCACCGACGATTGATGCAACAGGTAGGTGGCGTCTTCGATCTGCACCTCGCGGTTGGAGGTGTCGAGCCGCGCTTTGGAGCCGAGCAACAGCAGTCCCGGTTCGCGAAACTGAACGTTGCCCTCGAGCGACACCTTGCGGCTTTGCTGGTCGATCGACGCGCGATCGCTGCGCACCTGGCGATAGCCCTGAGATACCTGAACATCGCCCTCGAGCACCGCGCGTTGATTGTCGATGGCGTCGGTCTTGGTGGCGCTAAAGCGCAGTGACGCCTGGTCTGGGTCGAGGTCGGCGTCGGCATACTGCCGCGCCGGTTCGATGTATGCGCCGCAGCAGTTGGCGGCGACCGTGGCGCGCTGTTCGGGATTCATGTCGACCGCTTCGACCCAGTCGAGGTTGTCGCTGCGCGCGCCGCCATCGTCGCTCGGTTCGAGTGCTTGGCGTGCGGCGGAGCCGGGCGGTTGATAGGCAGTTCTCGCGCTGGGCGGCGAGCTGGGCTGCTTAGTCGCGCAAATCCATTGGCGATTGTCGTCGGCCTCACAGTGCCAAGCAGTATCGGCGCGCTCGTTTGCCATCGCCGATCCGCTCGCCAGCGCCAGCAGCCAGACAAGTGCCAGCAGCCAGACAAGCACCAGCGAAACGGCCGTCGACACTCCGGTGCTCGCGGGCGATCGCCGATCGCTGGCTTGCCCTCGCCGGTGGTCGCTTAAGCGTCCAAACAAATGGTCGCTTAATGGTCCACCCGCGGGTTCGCTTAAGCGTCCAACCCGGGGGTCGCTAGATTGTCTAAATCGCCGGTCGCTAAATTGTCTAAGTTGCCGGTCGCTGAATTGTCTAAATAGTGAAGTCAAAATTGTCGCCAAATCCTCACTCAAAGTGCCTTGCAGTTTACCCGAAATGCGGCAACATTAGGGATGTCAATTGTATCAAATAGGCTAGAATGTCGACTTTATCGGCAAATTAACTCAACCTGTGAGGACTTGAGCGGTGCAGTCGTGATTCAGCCACTAAACAGCGATTTCCAAAATTGGATCGAGCAGCACCTGCCGCCGGCACATCGACCGCAGGGCGCCTTGACGTTGGCGCCACTGGCCGGCGACGCCGGGTTTCGGCGTTATTTTCGAGTTGACTGCGCGCCGTCGCTCATCGCGGTGAACGCGCCACCCGCGCAAGAAAACAATCTGGCCTTTGTGCAGATTGCCAACAGTTTTGTCGACGGCATGATCCGCGTGCCAAAAATCCATGCGGTCGATTTTGCGCGGGGCTTTATGTTGCTGGAAGATTTGGGTCGCCGCGTGCTGCAGCCACTGCTCGACCTGGACAGTTTGCCGGCGCATTACGGCGCGGCTGAAACGGTGCTGTTAGAGATTCAGCAACTGGCTGCCGACCGCCGAATTTACCCGCTATACGATGCCGCCACGCTGGATCGCGAAATGCGTTTGTTCGAGCAGTGGTTTGTCACCGAGTTGCTCGGAATCGAACTGTCTGCCAGCGAGAAAAGCCTACTTGGCGATGTTTTTCAGCACCTGATCGAGAGCGCCGAGGAGCAGCCTCAGGTGGTGGTTCACCGCGATTATCACTCGCGTAACTTAATGCTACTGGACGACGGTGAACTGGGTATTATCGATTTTCAAGACGCGGTGCTCGGCCCTATGACCTACGATTTGGTGTCGTTGCTCAAAGATTGCTACGTGCGCTGGCCAGCGCAGTTGATGGCGCGGCGAGCGCTCGATTTTAAACGACGGGCCGAGGCGCTCGGCACGCTGGTGGCGACCAGTGACGAGGATTTTTTGCGTTGGTTCGATTGGATGGGCCTGCAGCGGCACATCAAGGTGATGGGAGTTTTTGCGCGCCTAGCGCTTCGCGATAACAAGCGCGATTACCTGCTGGATCTGCCGCGGGTGATCGATTACAGCCTCGAGGCGGCGTCGCGCTACCCACAATTGCGATCGTTTGGCGATTGGTTCCGCGCTGCACTGCTGCCGCAATTGTCTACGCAGCCCTGGTTTTCGGATAGTGCCGGTGGGCCCGGCAGCCCTTCACCCGCGATGGACGCCTGACCCGGTGCGCGCGATGATTCTCGCCGCCGGACTTGGAACGCGCATGCGGCCGCTGACCGATCGGCTGCCCAAGCCGATGCTGCCGATCGCGGGCAAGCCACTGCTGCAGCACCATATCGAGCGTCTAGCGGCGGTCGGCATCCGCGATCTAGTTATCAACACCCATTGGCTCGCCGAGCAAATCGAGGATTATTTTGGCGTTGGCGAGGCCTTTGGCGTGCGTATTTCCTGGTCTCGCGAGCCGCGCTTGCTGGAAACTGGTGGCGGTATCTGCGCGGCACTGCCGGTGCTTGGCACGAGTCCGTTCCTGCTAGTGAACGGCGATGTCTGGAGCGATTACCCACTCGAAC
>CALGJN010000278.1:0-10996 GCA_937920185.1 uncultured Cellvibrionales bacterium
CCGCGTCTGAGCGTGCCGGCGGGAGCAGTGGCCATTGCCAACCGCCAAACCGCGGTCTACCCATCGACATCACCGGGGGGCTGGAATCTTATAGGACGCTGCCCGAGCTCGATGTTCGATCCTCTAGCAACGCCCTGTATGCCGGTAAAAGTGGGCGATAGAGTGCGCTTTACCGCCATCGACCGCGATCATTATCTGGCTCTCGGAGGGAAATTGTGAAGCGCGGGTTCAAGGTGATTCAACCCGGGTTTTTGTCGCTCTATCAGGACAGCGGCCGCCATGGCTGGCATCGCCTCGGACTGACCACCGGCGGCCCCATGGATCGTCAGGCCCATCGCTGGGCCAACCGCTTGTGCGGCAATAATGCGCAATGCGCGACCCTAGAGGTCACTGTTGGCGGACTCCTGCTAGAGGCATCAATCGACACCTGCATCGCCTTCACCGGCGCAGATATGACGGTTCAAATCAATGCTGTAGTCGTCGATCGCTGGCAGAGTCTGAGCGTCAAGCGCGGCGACCGCATCGAGTTAGGTATGGCAACCGCTGGCATGCGCGGCTATTTAGCCGTCAGCGGTGGTTTTCTCGGCACCCCGATGTTCGGCAGCTTGGCCAGCGTCCCGCGAGAGCATCTCGGCGGACATCGGCAGGATGGTAGTGCACTGCAATGCGGCGATATGCTGCACTGCGCTGCGCTCGACAATCGACCTCCGTGCCGCGCGCTCCTGCCGGCTAGGCGACCACCCCGGCCGGCCCAAAACGTGCGTTTAAGGGTGATTCGCGGTTATCAAGCAGGGGTGTTTAGCGGCGCGCAGCAACGGTTATTTTTTAGCAGCGATTACCGCCTAACCAAGTCAAGTGATCGCATGGGCGCGCGGCTCGCTGGCCCAGCCATAGGGTCAGTCGCGACCGCACTTCTATCTGAGGGAATTTGCCTCGGCGCGGTACAAATACCCGCCGATGGGCAACCGATCATTCTCCTCAGAGACCGTCAAACCATCGGCGGCTACCCAAAGATTGGCGCGGTACTATCTCTCGATCTCGATGGTCTCGCGCAACTGCCCCCCGGCGGTACGGTTAGCTTTGAGAGTATCAGCATAGAACAGGCTCATGCTGCGGTGTTGCTGGCGGAGAGAAAATTTCTCGCCACCGAACTCAGCGAAGTTTGAGTTTTCCCGCGTCGAACCTCGTTTACACAGGTTGGCCAGTGCAGGCAGAACTCGATTGCTCGATTGCTGGGGTGCACTTGCGCCACAACAAGCCGCGTGGCAACTGCAAAATTAATCGCTGCGGTCTATAATGCGGCCAACTGGAGGCGGTCGATGCACATGCAAACAAAATTAAATTTGGCTACAGGGTGGTGGGGGCGTGCAATGACGCTGCTGTTGAGCCTGGCGTCGCCTACAATAACCGCCACCGAACAGCCGATTCTGGATGCCAACTCGCGATTTCATCCGGTATACAGTCCATCCGGCATGGTCGTCTCGCAGGAGATTATTGCCAGCCGTGTCGGCGCTGAAATCCTCAGCCTAGGCGGCAACGCCATCGATGCAGCCGTCGCCACGGGCTTTGCGCTGGCCGTTACCCTGCCCCGCGCGGGCAATCTGGCGGGCGGTGGCTTTATGCTGATTCATCTGGCTAAAGAGAAAAAAACCATCGCCATCGACTACAGAGAAATGGCACCTGCCGCCGCGCATCGCGACATGTTTCTCGACGCCGCAGGTGATGTCGACAATCAGCTCGCCAGACACAGCCTGCAATCATCCGGAGTACCCGGCACGGTGGCAGGACTGCTGCACGCCCATCACTCTTATGGCGTGCTCGAGCTAAAGCAAGTCATGGCGCCAGCCATTGCGCTAGCCCGCAATGGCTTTGCAATGAGCGTCGACCTGGCGACTAGTCTGGATTCACGCTACGACCGCTTGACCCGCAACGCAGCCACCCAAGGCTATTTTTACAAACCCGACGGTAAGCGCTACAAGCCGGGCGAACAATGGGTACAAGCGGACCTCGCGGCAACCCTGCAACGCATCGTTAAGGCCGGGCGCGATGGATTTTATAGCGGTCAGACGGCGGCATTAATCGTTGCAGAAATGCAGCGCACTGGGGGCTTGATCACCCGCGCTGATCTCGACAACTACCGCGTGGTCGAGCGCGCGCCGGTGTGCGGTGAATATCACCAACATCAGGTCTGCGCCATGCCGCCGCCATCCTCGGGTGGCGTGCACCTGGTGCAGATGCTAAACATTCTAGAAGACTGGGATCTACCGGCACTCGGTCACAACAGCGCCGCCTATATCCATCGACTGGTCGAGGTCATGCGGCGCGCCTATGCCGACCGTAGCGCCTATCTGGGTGATCCAGATTACTACGCAGTGCCGGTCGCAGAAATTACCGATAAAAAATATGCTGCAGTCCTGCGCGCCGGCATCGCGCTCGACAAAGCCGGTGCTTCCGACAAGGTGCAACCGGGGCTAGAAATCGATCCCGATAGCCTGTTGCGGACTCAGCCCACCACCAATCCGGAATCCACAGAGACCACACACTATTCCAGTTGGGACCGCTGGGGCAATGTCGTCAGTAGCACTACCACCTTAAATTTTGGCTATGGTAACGGGATCTCAGTAACCGGTGGTGGGTTTTTAATGAACAATGAAATGGATGATTTTTCGGCCAAGCCCAACACCCCAAACGTCTTTAACCTCCTTGGCGGCAGCGCCAATGCGATTCAACCCGGTAAGCGTCCGCTATCGTCGATGACTCCGACACTGGTATTCGACAGCAGCGGCGTGCCCTTGTTAGCGACTGGAAGCCCCGGTGGCAGTACTATTATCACCGTGGTGCTGCAAACCATACTCAACGTACTAACCTTTGACATGCGTATCGCCGAGGCGTCGTCGGTGCCGCGCATTCATCATCAGTGGTATCCCGACAAACTCTACTACGAATCGGGTATCTCCCACGACACCCTGTCTGCGCTAAGCGCGATGGGCCATACCATTAATTCAAAACCGAGTATTCTCGGCGCCACCCAGAGTATCCAGAAGGGCCCCAACAACAGTTTACTGGGCGCGTCTGATCCGCGCCGTCAAGGTGCTGGCGCGGTCGCTGAACCTTAACCAAGGTCGGCGTTTAAAACCCGTCAGCAGGATGTATCCGCCATTGGTGCATGGTTAGCTCTTGGCGCACTATGACCCAGAAGCGCGGGTCAACGCCGTGGACAAAAAATTGTATCGATCCAATCAATCCAAAACGCCGCCATCGCGTCTCAAGCGCGGCGCCGTTGCAGCCGTGATCGGACTGGTCTGCGCGTTGGCGATTACCGCCTCGGTAACGCCGGTGTGGGTCGCGCAAAAAGTCACCTACCAGACCTATATCACGGTCGATGGTCAAACGGCCTACCTAGACGAGGGCATCGAGCGACTGATAGGCACACCGGTGCCCCTCGGCGAATCTGCTTTGCGAACCGACGCGCTGCAGGCCGCCGAAACTCGCCCCCAAGTCGAACAACAGTGGGTTGTCGAGACCGTCGAAAGCGACGGTGAAAGCCGCCAACAGATCTCTCGACTACAACTTAAATACCACTATGGGCCCTGGTCGCTGCTACCCGCCCTACTGGCCATCGCCCTCAGCCTGTTGACCCGCGATCCACTGATTGGGCTGTTTACTGGCATTGTCGCTGGCGCGTCTATGCTGGTAGATTTTGACCTCGCCAGCATCGCCTCACCGAGAGCTGCTGGCGTGCTGGTCCTGTACCTGTGGTTGCTCGGCGGTCTGATGGGTCTGTGGTCGCGTACTGGGGCCGCCAAGGCCTTTGCCGAATTTATGACCGACCACTTTGTCCGTGGGCCAAGGTCCGCAAAACTGGTCGCCTGGTGCCTTGGCGTGGTGTTATTTCAAGGTGGCGCGATCAGCACTGTGCTAGTCGGCACCACGGTAAAACCGCTGACGGATCAACACAATATCAGCCATGAAGAACTCGCTTATATCGTTGATTCCACCGCGTCACCGATCGCTGCTGTGATCGCGTTTAACGGCTGGCCGGTCTACGTACAGGCGCTAATTTTTGTTCCCGGCGCAAGCTTTTTGGCGACCGATGCCGACCGTATCGCTTTCTTTTTCAACAGCGTGCCATTGAGTTTTTACGCTATTCTGGCCGTACTCGGAACGCTATTATTGAGTCTGGATATCACCGGTTTTTGCGGCCCCGGAATACGCCGTGCCCGTCAGCGAGCCCGCACCACTGGGCAACTCGACGCGCCCGGCGCGAGGCCTTTAAGCGCGCGGCAACTGCAACGGCTCGAGGTACCCAGTGACTACCGACCTCACGTAGTAGAATTTTTATTGCCATTAACGCTGTTGATTGGGATTGCCGTGGTCAGCACTACCATCGGCGGTTCGCCGCAAATTATCCTCGCATTCGCCAGCGCCTTAGTGCTATCGATGGCCATGGCATTGTTCAAGGGCATGCGCCCGCGGCAGATTATGCAGGGGTTTGGTAACGGTTTACAGGGTGTGGTTGTAGCGTCCGCGGTATTGATTTTGGCGATCGCTCTGGGCACACTCAGTAACGCGGTGGGCGGCGGCCTCTATCTGGTAATGCTACTTAGCGCATCCCTGCCCTTTTGGATCACGCCCGTGTGTCTGCAATCGATCGCTATTGTCACGGCGTTATCCACCGGCACCAGTTGGGGTACCTTCGCTATTGTCTTTCCACTGGCGATGCCCCTCGCCTGGTCAATCGCACTATCTCAAGGACTAGACAATACCCTATTGTTTATGTCGGTGTGCTTTGCCGCGGTATTAAATGGCAGCGTTTATGGCGATCAATGCTCGCCAATTTCTGATACCACCATCCTCAGTTCTATGACCACCGGTTGTGATCTGATGGATCACGTCAAAACCCAAATCGTGCCCGCCAGCGCAGCCGCCGCACTAGCCGCAATACTGTGGACCATCACGGTGGCGGTCTTGGTTTAGCACGACCCAAGTCCACCGATACAATTTTTTCAATACCACCTCCACCGATTCAATCATCGGCGAGATTGTACAACTGGGCATTACCGCCCCTTACCACCAGATTTTCTGTGCGGGTGCGCTCGCGCAACATCCCCAACAGCCAAGCATAAGTGTACTCCGAATCGTGTTGTGGCCACTCGATCAGTGGAATGATACTCGCCGATCTCTCGGCCATGGCACGACGCAGGTTCACGCTATCGCTATGACGGCTATTGGCCATGACGCCGGCCACCCAGGGTTGCTCGATCAAGATCGCCAGAAAATCAATCCAAACTATTTTCAACAAATCTTCGGGCAAACCCAATCGCCGATAGGTCGCATGAATTTCGGTCAGCGCATCGGCGTGCAGATGCTCGACCGCTACCACCACCGCGCAACCACATAGCAATGCGCTGGCGAGCTGTTTTTGCACCGCGTCAATGGCGTCGTTGGCGGTCACAACCAACACCATAATACCGCGGCCGAGCAAAGTCAGTTGATTGTCCTCACCCGTGGGTCCTGGCAACACCAGTGGCGCGGAGAGCGCGCTATCGACCTGCGAGTCGAGCCGGCGCATAAACTCCGGCCGCCCAGCAAGCGCGCGTGCGACGATACTCGATCGCTGTTCGTACGGCGTCGATTGCCAGCGTCGCTGTGCTTGGCGAGCCGTTTGTAAAATCTGCATATCTATGGATTTAGTGGTTGCCCGCGGCTGCCACAATGACGTTGACCGAACTACCGCCAGCGTGCGGATCGCCGATGCTGAAAAGCCAAGTAGATAATTTGGCCCGCCGGCCTTCGGGCCGGTGCCTGATAATCCGCAACCGCCAAACGGATTGACCCCGACCACTGCACCGACCATATTGCGATTGATGTAGGTGTTGCCAACCGAGGTGTTACTGTAGACCCTTTGACAAAACCCCTCGATCCTGCTGTGTATACCCAAGGTCAGGCCAAAGCCAGTTCCCTCGATCTGTTCAAGAACCCCATCGAGTTGGTCCTCCGAATAACGGATCACGTGCAAAATAGGGCCAAACACTTCGCCGTCGAGCTGCGCCAGCGAGTCGATTTCAAATGCATGGGGCGCAACGTACCGCCCCGCTTTGCAGTCGTCTCCAAGCGGCACTTTGGCGATCAATATTGCCTCGCGCTGCATGCGCTCAATATGCGCGTGTAAGCGCTGCTGGGCGGCACCGTCGATCACCGGGCCGAGGTCGCTAGACAACCGCCGTGGATCACCGACGCTCATTGCATCCATGGCCCCGGCGAGCATACCGAGAACCCGATCGGCGATATCGGTTTGCAAAAAAAGCACCCTTAGCGCCGAACAGCGCTGACCGGCGCTGCCAAAAGCCGATGCAATAACGTCATCGACCACCTGCTCGGCTAGCGCGGTAGAATCGACCAACATACAGTTCTGGCCACCGGTCTCGGCAATCAGCGGAATCGGCCCATCCCGACGCGCGGCCAGTCCCCGGTTGATGCTCTGCGCTGCCCGAGTAGATCCTGTAAACGCCACCCCAGCGATGCGCGTATCACCCAACAGCGCCGCCGCGATCTGCGGACCATCGCCGAGCACCAACTGGAGCGCTTCGGGCGATACTCCGGCGCGGTGGAACAAGCCCACTGCGAAGGTGGCAATGGCCGAAGTTTGCGGGGCCGGTTTAGCAATCACGGTATTGCCTGCCAACAGCGCCGCGGCCACTTGACCGACAAAAATCGCCAGCGGAAAGTTCCACGGACTGATGCATAAAAATACCCCGCGACCGCGCATATCACCCCACCTCTGCGCTTGCAACCCGTAGTAGCGACAAAAGTCGATCGCCTCGCGCACTTCCGAAACCGCATCAACCTGGGTGCGCCCGCCTTCAAGGACTATCATCGCCACGAGAGGCATCAGGTCCCGCTCCATCAGATCGGCAACGACGTGGAGATAACCGGCGCGAATACTCGGAGCAAGGCGATTCCATTCTGGCTGTGCGCGATCAGCTGACGCCAGCGCGCCGACCACATCGACCAGTGACGTGGCCACGTAATGGCCGATAACCTGTCGTTGATCCGCCGGATTATAAAGCGCCTCTTGGGGATCCCCGACGGCGACCCCATCGATAATTGCATGGGCCGCCAGAGCCGGCATCTGTGCGATCGTGGCGCTCAGTGCAGCGACGCCAAGCGTATCGTCTAGATCGAGGCCCGGCGAATTTTTGCGAATTTCACCGACGCTACTAAACAATTGACCGGGGCGAGCTATTTTTTTGTGAGTGTAGGGAAATACCTCGGCAACCTGATCTCGAGTGTCTTGTAACAACGTCTTTAACGGCGTCTGAGGGTCGAGAAACGCGTTGACAAATGAGCTGTTAGCGCCATTTTCGAGTAGCCGGCGCACTAGGTACGGTAGCAGATCGGCGTGCTGACCGATGGGCGCATAAACGCGCACCGGAATAGCCGCAGACCCTCGGCGATGATTGAGCTGTGCATAGAGAATATGCCCCATACCATGCAACCGCTGAAACTCAAATTCGCGATCTCCAGCCAGATCTATAATCATGGCCACGGTATAGGCATTGTGGGTCGCGAACTGCGGATACACCGCTTCTGGTGCAGCCAGTAGACGTCCAGCGCAATGCTCATAACTGAGATCGGTGTGCGCCTTGCGGGTATACACCGCGTAGTCCTCTAGACCCAATTCCTGTGCTCGTTTAATCTCGCCATCCCAATAGGCCCCCTTGACCAACCTCACCGGCACACGGCGACCGGTCTGTCGCGCCAATTCTATCAACCACTGAGCAACCAAGGGAGCGCGCTTTTGGTAGGCTTGCAGCACAAAACCGAGCCCTTGCCAACCGGTCAGATCGACATCCTCGGCCAGCGATTTAAAGATATCCAACGACAAATCTAGACGGTAGGATTCCTCCGCATCGATGGTCAAACCAATATTATGGTGTTTTGCTCGCAGGCAAAGTCGCTTGATGGTGGGCAGTAACTCCGCCATCACCAAACGCTGTTGGGCCAATTCAAAATGTGGATGCAATGCCGATAGTTTGACTGAAATGCCGTCGGCCTCCTGCACGCCTTTGGCGCTGTTGCGCTGACCAATTTCATCGATCGCATCGGCATAAGCGCGGGCGTAATTGGCTGCATCGGCGTAGTGTCGTGCGCCCTCCCCCAGCATATCAAACGAGTAGCGAGTACCCGCTTGGGTATTTTTTGCACCGCGCTGTAAACCCTCGACAATGGTGCGCCCGAGCACATACTGACCACCCATGACCTTCATAGCGCTGATCGTCGCCGTTCGCATTGCCGCATCGGCAACTCCGAACCCGAATGATTTGGATTGCAACACGGTCTGCGAAGTAGCGTCGGTGTTCCCGCGGGTTAAGTGCTTCGCCAACACCAAACCTCGCGTGCAGATATTTACCAGCGCCGAACCCGATCCGCGCAGGTGAGCACGCCAGTTGCCAGCTTGGAGCTTTTCGGCAATTAAACGATCGATGGTGCTAGCGTCCGGCACGCGCAGCAGCGACTCCGCAAGGCACATCAATTGCAAACCCTCAGCATTCGACAATCCATACTCCAAAAACAGCGCGTCGAGCGTGTCGAATTGCTTTTTATCCGACCGACAGGCGACAACTAATTTTTTTGATTCGGCCAATACCCGTTGCCGCGAGCGCTCCGAGCGAGGGGTCGATTGCAGTAGCTCGGTAACTACGCTGTGTTCGTCGCTGCGGATAGTCCTGCGCAGTTGCTCTCTGGTCGCGGAAACATTCATAAACACCTCTTTTTATTATTTTAATAATATGTGGTATTTTGAACTAATTGCATTAGAATTTGACTCTAAAATTGTTATTTTAATAGTGTATAATATTGTTTATTCGAAATTTTTAGGCTTTTATTCTTATAAAAATACTATTAGTGAGGCATCCCTGATCAAAACCATCCAGCAACTAGACCGTACCGATCGCAAGATTCTCGAGGTGCTACAGAAAAATGCGCGCATCGCCAACGTCGCTCTGGCGCGCAGGGTCAACTTGACGCCAACGCCATGCCTAGAGCGCGTTAAGCGCCTTGAAAAAGACGGTTTTATCACCGACTATGTCGCTTTGTTAGACCCGATCAAGGCGAATGCGGCGCTCTGCGCCTATCTTGAAATTCAACTCAGCGAGACCACCACCGAGGCCCTTCAACGCTTTAACCAACACATGTTGGCGCTAGATGAGGTCATGGAGTGTCAGTTAGTGGCCGGGGGATTCGACTATATCATCAAAATTCGAGTCGCTGATATGCAGCACTATCAACGTTTTTTAGGTGAAAAATTGTCTACCATTCAAGGAATAAGTCAAAGTCATACCTATGTGGTGATCGAAGACATCAAGTCAATAACCGCAATCAATCTTGCGTCTTGATAAAGCCCATTCGCGGCCTATCGACAACCGATTTATCGGCTATTCGCTGGGCAAACAAAGCTCTGCTGAAAAGCCCGATTGAAAAAAATTTTGTCTCACTGAGTAGCAAGCTCTCGCAGAACCTATCGCACAGCATACCAATGCTCGCCCGACGGGCATTCACCAAATCCTAGCGCGACATGCAGCGCCGAAAAATCGTCGTCCCAGTGTTCGCCGTACAAAAAATACACGGTGCTTGACCCACACACCGCCAGAGTCAAACGTTACCCCGGCGCTGCCACCATTAGCCTCCAGCCCGAGGTGACTTGCAGCACCTAGGTAGTCAACAAAGACTTGTCCATCAAATCGCCGAGTTGCGCAAACACCGGATTCTCGACCAACTGCTGCAGCGCCGGATCCTCGCGAATATCGTCTAAATAACTGTCTGAGCGGTTCAATGCTTCAGCCAGATACCGAACCGCTTCGTCGTATTGCTCCAGCGCGGTGCAAGCGCAAGCCAACTGATAAAATGCATGGCTATTATCGGGATCGATTTTTAGCGCCTGCTGGCACAGATTGATCGCCCACTGGGGTTCATGCAACTCAAGCACCGCATCCGCTTTGTAGGTCAGTGCCTCACCATCGTCACTGCGCAATTTAAGCAACTCGTCATAGATGCTAATTTTGTTCGCCGGTGACGGATCTTGCTGCGCGCGCAACCACAGCGATTGAATCTCTTTGGTCATCTCGATCTCTTCGCGATTCTCTTCGATATGCTGGGTCTTTTGCCGCAACTGTGCCTCAATCAGGCCGAGACGTTTCTCATATTCCTGAATCAAGCGAGTAATTTCAGCATCTGCATGCGACGCTGCCCGCTCCTTGATCTCGCGCATCGACGACCAACCGACCACCACCAATAGCGATGTAGCGGCGGCGATGAGGTAAAAGAAATAGGTCACGGTGTTGGTTGCGTACGCCACTCCGCGATCCACCGAATTGTGCTCGCGATCGAGAATTTGTTGCATCAATTCCTGTTTACTGTTCGCCTGATCAACCCTCAACTGCTTTAGTTCGTCGAGCACGTAACGCTCTAAAAACGGCGTGTAGAGGGGTTTTTGTAAGTCTTCGGCGGATCTCTCGACCGGTTCAACCGCAACCTGTTCATCGGCGACCTTATCAACGGCTTGAGCAGATAGCGGCAGACACGCGCAAGTCATCGCAAACAGTGTGGTTAACAACTTTGCATAGCTAAACATTTTCATAGCGTCCACTCCTGTATTCGGTCTCAATGACGACCTTGTAAAAGCGCGCATCATAGTGAATTTGATTGCGTTTGCACATCAAATTCGGCGTCATTTCAAAGCAATTATGAGGCCCGCGACTGAGGGCTTTAAAACACCGCAATAACCGCTACGGCGAGGCCAACACGCATCGGGTAGTACGGTACCGAAAAAAAGCTCAGCGTGCGGTATGTTCACCCACATATTAGCCATGATGGTCTTCGCTTAAGCGACCAACTCAGCACCAGTGAAGGATCACGCCATGCACCACCTTTATCGCTCGACCCGCCTGCTGGTGGTATTTATCCTCGCATTAAAAGCCGCATCGGTGCCTGGCGC
>CALGJN010000279.1:0-10990 GCA_937920185.1 uncultured Cellvibrionales bacterium
GCACCCAGCGCATGGTCGAACACGAAGATCACGTGTTGGATGCGCTAGAGGCCTTGATGGCCCGCGAAGAAGCGATTGTCGAGCAATTGCCGCCCCAGGCGGGCCAGCGCGAAGCGCGTTATGCCCAGTGCCTATTAGATCAGCCGCACCAAACAGCGACACCCGCGCAGTCAAAAGGGCCAAGAGCGGGGGCCACTCATGATACCGAGCGCTTGGATGCGCTGGAGGCGGAAGTGGCCGATTTAAAACAACAACTCGCCCGCCTGTTGTCGTCGCAGTAACAAAACACCGCCGATGAGAAGGCATCTGATAACACCGCGGGTTAACCCAAATAGCGGTGAGGTCTGGCCAATTGTAAGTGATAAGGCACTAGGCAAAATTTAGGTTAGACTGCAATGGCAACTGGCTGAAAAAGGAGTTCTGGTTTTGCCAATAACACACCTAATTATAGCTTTTTTCATTGCCAACTCGGTTTCGGGCAGTATTGGTTTTGCTCTGCCTATGCGTCCTTTTTTCAGGGTATGTCGTGGAATATGAGGCTGATTCAGAGCACAAAAATAACGTTTATTTATTATAAGGAGAGATCACAAAATGGAAATCGCCGCAATACTATTGGCTTTAGCGATCGCAATGGGTCAATTGCACCTTCAACACGCAGAAATACGTCGCAATGGGCAAATCAACACGCTGGTGCATATGACCGGCATGCTCAAGGATAAAATTGACCATGACGAGAGAATCATTCAAAACATGAAAACAACCGGGGCCGATTGGACTGGTCACGCAAATAGAGTCGAGGATGAGTGGCGGCCTTTACTCGCGCAGGTCAACGCAAAGCTCATCAATACCATTGCCGCGCAAAAGGGTGTGGTCACCGATACCGAGGTTGAACGGTCACTGCAACTTGGCGAACAACCCTTTCGCCAATAGGGCGCAACTGCCGAAGCATCCGCAGTCGGATGCATCAAGTGGGTGTTGTTAGATCGGTTAGATCATTGTCCATTCAGCCAGATGACACTAAAAAATACATCGGCAAGGGATTTTTGTTGATGAGGCCGTAAGTTGCGCGGGTGAGGCGTTAAAAGTTCTCGTTATGACTACGAAACGCTGCCCGCGCGCATTAAAAGGTAAAAAATTCGGCTTGGCGGCACGTGCTCTAGTTTGTTGGGCAGCTAAGGCCTTCGATGACTGAGCATTAACCCGAAAACCTGCTACGCTGAGTACATCCACATTGATCAATAGCACAAGGATGAGAGTCATGCCTGCACTTAAATACGTTAAAAACGTGCTCTTAGCGGGCGCCATGCTTTCGCTCACCGCTTGTTTGGTTGCACCTGAGTCGCCAACCCATCAAGCGGCGTCACAAAATCTAGATAATGGCTTTACACCCGCTCTCATCAGCGCCTCCGAAAAGGCCGATCAAGCGCATTTTTACCTTGAGGAGGTGTTGGGTGAACAGGCACTGACTGAGGTAAAAAGTTGGAACGCTCGTTCGCTGGATCGGTTGATGTCAGATCCTCTTTTTACGCAGTTGAACAAACAAGCGCTAGAGATCGTTAACAGCAAAGACAAAATTCCCTACGTGGGCTATCGCAACGGTGAAGTGCATAACTTTTGGCAAGACCAGCAGCATGAGCGGGGCCTGTGGCGCAAATCGACTTTAGCGAGTTATCTGTCGGACTCACCTGTGTGGGAGACGATTTTAGACATTGATGCGCTAGCGCAAAGCGAGGATAAAAACTGGGTATACAAGGGCCGCAATTGTTTAGCTCCCGATTATCAACGCTGTTTGGTGAATCTGTCTGATGGCGGCAAAGATGCGGTAGTGCGCCGCGAGTTTAACGCCAAGACGAAATCCTTTGTCGAGGATGGTTTTGTCAGTCAAGAAAGCAAGGGCAGTATTGAATGGATCGATCACAACACGGTCATTATCGGGGTAGATTTTGGCGGCAACACTATGACCGATGCGGGTTATCCCATGGTCGCTAAAATTTGGTATCGAGGGACACCATTAGCGAGTGCGGTGGAAATTGATCGCGGTGAATCAACGGACGTCGGGTATTGGGGAGGCGTGGTCGAATTAACCGATGGCCGTCGCGAAATCATTGCTACACGCGCAGTCAGTTTTTACCACACCGAGTATTACTGGTTTAAACGCACCGATGCTGGCAGCTCCTTTGAAAGGGTTAGAATCCCTGTGCCGGCGAAATCAGATTTCAATGGCGAGCATAAAGGCCAGGCACTATTCAAACTAAATGAAGATTGGCGTGGGTTTAAGTCGGGTGATTTAGTCAGTTTTAGTCTGTATGACTTTATCGACGGCGCTGGCATAAAGATCATTAATCTTGTCTTTCGCCCCGACGAAAACGTTTCGATGGAAAATTTGGGTATTACTAAATCGAATGTTTTATTGAGCATTTATCGCGATGTAACCGGCGCTGCGTTTGCGTTTGACTGGGATGGCAGCAGTTGGACCTCTAAACTGTTGCCGTTCTCAATGAATGGGTCGGTCTCGATTGGCAGTACCCACCCCAAGGAAGACATCGCATTTATCTCGACCGAGGGCTTTCTCAATCCTGATACCCTCTACACTTTTAATACCGCAACCGGTGAAAAAACCAAGGCTAAATCATTACCCAACTGGTTCGATGCGTCGAATATGGTCAGCGAGCAATTTTTTGTGGCATCAAAAGATGGCACCCAAGTTCCCTATTTTGTCATACGCGACAAAGACATCGCGTTGGATGGTAAAAATCCAACGCTTTTATATGGTTATGGTGGTTTTGAAATTTCTCTCAACCCTAGTTATTCAGCGACGCGGGGTAAATTATGGTTGCAGCGGGGCGGTGTCTATGTGCTTGCCAATATTCGCGGCGGTGGTGAGTATGGCCCTAAATGGCATCAGGCTGGATTGAAAACCCAGCGGCAGCGCATTTACGATGATTTTATCGCCGTCGCCGAAGATCTTATCGCGAGAGACATAACCTCGCCGCAGCATTTGGGCATTCAAGGCGGATCTAATGGTGGTTTGTTAATGGGGGTGATGCTGACGCAGCGCCCCGATCTGTTCAACGCGGTTGTCTGTGCGGTGCCATTACTGGACATGTTGCGTTATCACCGGCTATTGGCTGGCGCATCTTGGATGGGCGAGTACGGTGATCCCGACGATGAGATTGAAGGGCAATTTCTACGCAGCATCTCTCCTTACCATAATCTTGATCCGCGGGTTGATTACCCCGAAATTTTCTTTATCACATCCACCAAGGATGACCGAGTGCATCCCGCCCATGCGCGAAAAATGGCCAAGCGTATGGAAGATCAAGAGCACCGATTTTTATATTATGAAAACATCGACGGCGGCCACTCTGCCGCCGCCAACCTTAAAGAAACGGCCAAGCGTGTTGCACTACAGTACACCTACCTGACGCAGAAACTCACCGGCGATTAGGCTATCGGACGCCTGAACTGCACCCATTTTCTGGATCCAACATTGCAACCATGGACAGGGGCGGTGGCGGTAGTTGAACCGCTAGGGCAGGTTGGTAGAGCCCATCAAATCTCGGTCGATCTCACGCGCGACTTCGCGGCCCTCGTTGATCGCTCTGACCACCAGATCCTGACCTCGACGACAATCTGCGGCTGCGTAAACTTTGTCGACGCTGGTGCGGTAATTGATTTTGTCGGCGGCGAAGTTACCACGCCCATCGATGTCCATTCCGATGCTGTCGTTGATGTAGTGCTCGGGCTGTAGAAAACCCATTGACAGAAAGATTAAGTCGGCCTGCCACACTTTTTCTGAGCCAGGAATTTCTTTTAAGTCGCCGTCGACATCGACGGTCGCGATGCCTTTCAGACGCCCGTCTTCGTGGCGAAGAATTTCCTTACTACTGATCGAATATTTCCGTGGATCAATGCCAAATCGCTGTTCTGCTTCGGCATGACCGTAGTCGATGCGATGGATTCTTGGCCACAGTGGCCAGGGATTGTTGGCGCTGCGCTGCTCCGGTGCCTGGGGAAATAGCTCGAAATTGACCAGCGATTTACAACCGTGGCGCAATGATGTGCCGATGCAGTCGGTACCGGTATCGCCACCGCCAATAACGATTACGTGCTTGTCTTTGGCCGATATGTAGTGACCGTCTTGTAGATCCGAATCAAGGTAGCTCTTGGTGTTGTAGGTTAAAAACTCCATAGCAAAATGAACGCCGGGTCCTTCGCGTCCGGGAATCGGCAGATCTCTCGCCTTGGTCGCGCCAGTCGCCAGCAGCACGGCATTGTTGTCTTCGATCAGCGCTTCGATGTGTATATCCTTGCCGACGTTGACTCCGGTCTTAAATTCAATGCCCTCGTCGCGCAATAGCTGTACTCGGCGATCGACAACGCCCTTGTCGAGCTTCATGTTGGGGATGCCATACATCAGCAGTCCCCCTATGCGGTCATCGCGCTCATACACAGTGACAAGGTGCCCAGCCTGGTTGAGTTGAGCTGCGGCAGACAGGCCAGCAGGGCCTGACCCAATCACTGCAACGCGCATTCCAGTGCGACGCTCTGGTGGTTTGGCAACTACCCAACCCTCGTCAAAACCGCGGTCGATAATCGCATTCTCGAGATTTTTGATGGTCACAGCCGGGCTGGTAATGCCTAAAACGCAGGCACCCTCGCAGGGTGCTGGGCACACTCGCCCAGTGAACTCTGGGAAGTTATTGGTCTTGTGTAATCGGTCGAGCGCATCCCGCCAGCGACCGTTATACACCAAGTCGTTCCACTCGGGGATTAGGTTGTACACTGGACAGCCGTGATCCGACTGACAGAACGGCACACCACAGTCCATGCAGCGCGCACCCTGAGTCTTAAGGTGCTGCTCGTTGTGCTCGGTGTATATTTCCTTGAAATCGCCAACACGCAGGTCGGGTGCCCTGTAGGGCTCGACGGCTCGGTCGAATTCTTTGAAACCAGTTGTTTTTCCCATACTGTTGTCCTAAATCTCTGTGCTTAACTGATGGCGAGCTTGTTGGCTGCACTGGCCGCCATTTCTTGCAACACGCGCTTGTAGTCGATTGGCATCACTTTGACAAAACGCGATCGCTCGGTTTGCCAGTCACTGAGTATTTTTTCGGCGACCGTTGAGCCGGTATACAACAGGTGATTTCTGAGCATTTGCAAAAGCTCGTCGATATCGTCTTGCTGTTCCAGCGCCTCGAGGTTAAAGGTGCCGGGGTTACACATTTGCGGGAAGCCACCGTGCTGGTCCCAGACGTAGGCGATACCACCGCTCATGCCGGCGCCAAAGTTCCTTCCGGTAGCACCCAGTATAACGACCCTTCCTCCGGTCATGTATTCGCAACCATGATCGCCAATCCCTTCAACTACGGCGTTTGCACCGCTGTTGCGAACGCAAAACCGCTCGGCGGCTATGCCCCTAAAGTAGGCCTCTCCAGAGGTCGCGCCGTACAGGGCGACGTTGCCGAGGATTATATTATCTTCAGCGGCAAAGCTGCTTTGTTTGGGTGGATAAATGACTATTTTTCCGCCGGATAATCCCTTGCCTACATAGTCGTTGGCATCGCCTTCAACCTTGATGCTGATGCCTTTGGCCAGCCATGCGCCGAGGCTCTGTCCGGCCGAGCCGTTGAGCTTGATGTTGATGGTGTCGTCGGGCAGTAATTGACCGTCGGTCGCCAGAGCGACTTTATGCGATAGCATAGTACCGACCACCCGGTTGATGTTGATCACCGGTAATTCAATATTTACGTGCTCACCGCGTTCCAGCGCTGGTTTAGCCAACTCGATAATTTGGTTGTCGAGCGCCTTGTCAAGAGCATGATCCTGAGCCATTGTGCGGTAGACTTCTGTGCCTTCATAAATGATTTTTGCCGGGGTCAAAATACTCGATAAATCCAGTCCTTTGGCCTTCCAGTGGTCGAGTGCGTCGTCGGTATCCAACAAGTCGGCCCGACCAATCATTTCATTGACCGTTTTCAAACCCAGTTGTGCCATGATCTGACGCATTTCTTCGGCGACCATAAACAGGTAGTTGACCACGTGTTCTGGTTTCCCAGAAAACTTTTTACGTAGCTCAACATCCTGTGTGGCGATGCCAACAGGGCAGGTATTGAGGTGGCATTTTCGCATCATGATGCAACCAAGCGTGACCAGTGGCGCGGTGGCAAAGCCAATCTCTTCCGCGCCCAGTAGCATGGCAATGGCCGCATCGCGTCCGGTTTTGATCTGGCCGTCGGTCTGCAGTACCACGCGCGAACGCAGATTGTTCATCACCAGGGTCTGGTGGGTTTCGGCAATACCTAATTCCCAGGGCAATCCGGCATGTTTGATCGACGTCAGCGGCGACGCGCCCGTACCGCCGTCGTGACCAGCAATCACCAGGTGATCGGTCTTGGCTTTGGTTACGCCTGCAGCGATGGTTCCAACGCCAATTTCAGAGCCCAGTTTGACGCTGATTCTGGCATTGGGATTGCAGTTTTTTAAATCGTGTATCAGTTGCGCAATGTCTTCGATGGAGTAGACATCGTGGTGCGGCGGTGGGCTAATCAATCCCACACCGGGGGTCGAATAGCGAATGCTGGCAATATTTTTATCGACCTTGCCGCCGGGTAGTTCACCGCCTTCACCGGGCTTGGCACCCTGAACGATCTTAATTTGCACTTCGTCGGCATTCGCCAGGTACCAGATGGTCACTCCAAAACGGCCCGACGCAACCTGCTTGATGGCAGAGCGCTTGGAATCGCCATTTGCCATGGGTGTAAAGCGCGCTGGGTCTTCACCGCCTTCACCGGTGTTCGATTTGCCGCCCATGCGATTCATGGCAACTGCCAGCGCCTCGTGGCTCTCGGCAGAGATGGAACCAAAGCTCATGGCACCTGTGCAAAAGCGCTTGACGATCTCTGATGCGGGTTCCACTGATTCAAGTGGCACGGCAGCGTCGGGATCTTGCTTAAACCTGAACAGGCCACGGAAGGTGGCATTGCGCGTCGCATGCTCGTTGGCGTGCTTGGCAAAGGCCCAGTAGGCGTCTTGGTTGTTGGTTTTGGCCGCGACCTGCAAATTGGCGATGCTGGTGGGGTCCCACATGTGGGTCTCGCCGTCTCGTCGCCAGTGGTAATCGCCGGGGTTGGGCAACACCGGAATAAGGTTGGCCGAGCGCGAGGGGAAACCCAGTTCGTGGCGCTGTAACATTTCATCGAACAAGATATCAAAGCTGACGCCTTGTACGCGGCTTGCGGTGCCGACAAAGCAGCGCTGAATAATGTCTTCGGCGAGGCCGACCGCTTCAAAAATCTGCGCGCCCTTGTAAGATTGCAGCGTAGAGATCCCCATTTTTGCCATCACCTTGAGCATGCCTTTGGCGACGCCTTTTTTGTAGGCATTGACGATCGAGGGTATGTCCGGGTATGCGGTGCTGTCTAACAGGCCGTCTTGCTGCGACTGCCAGAGTGCTTCGAAAGCGAGGTAGGGATTGATAGCGTCGGCACCGTAGCCGGCCAACAGGCAGTGATGATGGACTTCACGGGCTTCACCAGTTTCTATGACGATGCCAATGCGCGCGCGCTGATGACTACTCACTAGGTGATGATGTACCGCGCCGCAGGCGATTAGCGAACTTAGAGCAATTCGTTCCGAACCGATGTTTCTATCCGACAAAATCACCAACGCATAGCCGGCTTCGATCGCCCCAGAGGCCTCCTCACAGATGCGCGAAAGTGCATCGAGCATGCCCGATTGACCCGAATTTTTATCGAAAGTCAGGTCGATAACGCAACTCTTCCAGCCGCGATGATCCATGCCCTTAAGCGCGGCTAGCTCATCACTGGACAGAATGGGCGTCGGCAATTTAAGCCGATGGACGTGGGCCTCGGTAGATTCGAGTAGATTTCTTTCAGGGCCAATAAAACAGCTGAGCGACATCACCACTTCTTCGCGGATTGAGTCGATCGGCGGGTTAGTGATCTGGGCAAATAATTGTTTGAAGTAGTCGTAGGTCATGCGCGACTTGCTCGACAGGCAGGCCAACGCCGAATCGTTGCCCATTGAACCGAGCGGATCTCGTGCTTCGGTGACCAGCGGTAACAACATAAACTCCATAGTTTCTATGGTGTAGCCAAACGCCTGCATCGTTGCCAACAGGGCCGGGGCCTCGGCATGGGCGGGCGCAGCCTGAGCTGGAATGGTCTCCATTGACAAAACTTGGTTGCTCAACCACTCGCCGTAGGGGCGTTTGTTGGCATATTCGTTTTTTAATTCTTCGTCGGGAATTAACCGCCCTTGATCGAAATCGATCAGAAACATTTTACCCGGTTGCAGTCGGCCCTTCAGTTTGACATTGGCGGGATCGACCGGCAGTACACCAACTTCCGACGCCATAATCACACGGTCATCGTGGGTGACGTAGTAGCGGCTGGGTCTCAAGCCATTGCGATCCAGCACCGCGCCAATGTAATCGCCGTCGCTGAACACGATGGAGGCGGGTCCATCCCAAGGCTCCATCAGAGCTGAGTTGTACTCGTAAAAAGCGCGCTTATGGGCACTCATATTGACGTCTGACTGCCACGCCTCGGGAATCAACATCATAATTGATTCCTGTAGCGAGCGCCCCGACATGAGCAAAAGTTCTAGCACGTTGTCGAGCGACCCCGAGTCGGAGCAGTCCGGCTCTACGATCGGGAATAGGTGCTCGATATCAGCGCCAAACAGCTCGGACTGCACAATCCCCTCGCGGGAAATCATTTGATTTTTGTTACCGCGCAACGTGTTTATTTCGCCGTTGTGGCTCATGTAGCGACTCGGCTGCGCCCTGTCCCACGATGGAAAGGTGTTGGTGCTGAAGCGCGAGTGGACCATGGCTAAGTGCGTTTGGTAGGCGGGGTTTTGTAAGTCGTCGTAAAACGGAAACAATTGCCCTGGGGTTAGCATGCCCTTGTAAACGATGGTCTTTGAAGACAGGCTACAAACGTACAGCATGTCGCCCTGAGACAGCCCCGATTTGCGCCGTAGCTCGGTCGTCGCAATCTTTCGAATAAGATATAGATCGCGTTCAAATTGTTGCGTATCCTCGACCGAAGAGCCGACAAACAATTGCTCGATCGCCGGCATGGCCTCGAGTGCGGCGGGGCCGACATTGGCCGACACCGGCGATGTAGGTACTTCGCGCCAGGCCAAAAATTGATGACCTCGAGAGGTGATAACTTCTTCAATACGCTGTTTGCAATGCTGCCTTTGCGCCGCATCCTGGGGTAAAAAGACATTGCCAATGGCGCACTTACCAAGCGCGGGCAAGCATAGACCCATGCTGTCTGCTATTTCGCTGAAGAAGGTGTAGGGCATGGCGGTAAGAATGCCGGCACCATCGCCGGTGTTCTCTTCAAAGCCACAACCGCCGCGATGATCCATCCGCGAGTTAATGTGATAAGCATCCTGAATAATCTGATGGCTTGCCTCGCCCTTGATGTGTGCGACAAAGCCGACACCACAGGAATCTTTTTCTTGCGACGCATCATACAGCCCGTGATTTTCCGGGAACCCAACCTTGCCATCAATTCGTTTATTCACTGCCATTGCTGCACCTAACTGTCTTTCGAAGTTCCAATCAAATAAACCCAAGCGCACCCTACATTCTGTCGCTTGGAATGCCAGAGTCACTCTCTACGACGGGTGTAATTACGTGCCACTTAATTTTAAGTTTGTTAACACAGGCCTTTGTATAGGTTTGCCAACTGCATACAAAAGAAATTACGCATCTAATCACCGCTCAAAAGCGGCCGCCAACAATAACATTGACGCCTTGAATGTCAAGACGTACAAACAGGCTGGCGGCGGCGATCGCTCCTTCATAGCTACTATCTTTACGTGCATTCACTCTTTAGGCCGCGCACTAACCGGCCTAGATACAACCTCAGTCAGGGGTCGTGCGGTTGTCAGTATCTTAATATCAACTTCTGTTTTTACTCGACCGGACGGTCATTTGGATTACCTTGTGGGATAAATAATCGCGTAATGTGCCATCGACGGTCTAATTATAATAAGATTTAAGAACGTGCTATATTATTCTGCATTAGGTTCTATCTGGTTAGGAGAAACGCTTGTCGATATCACTTTTTGACGCCACTGTCGGTTGCTACTTGCAAACAATTCCATCGATTTTAGGTTGTTTGGATCGGGCTCGCGATCACTGCCTCCGCGAAAACATAGACCCCGAGCTATTAGTAGAGCGCTCGATACACGACGATATGTTCCCTCTACACTTTCAAATTATCACCCTGGTGCACTTTTCTGAGGGAGCACTAGCGGCAGCCGGCAGTGAAAGATTGGGCGGGCCCGACATGACGCTGGCGTTTACCCTCGATGAGCTTCAGGGGTATTTGCGGGCATCGATGGAACGCATGGCGAAAATCGACCCGGCGAGTATTAATGCACTGGCTGGTGGTGAGGTGGTCTTTCAATACGGCGACGTCACACTGCCGTTTACAACGGAAGATTTTTTTCGCACCTATGCAACGCCCAACTTTTACTTTCACGCAACCACTGTCTACGCCATTTTGCGCGCATTCGGTGTGCCTATCGGTATCGCCAACTATATAGGTGCTGTCAAGACGACGCGCTCGGGTCAATTCCCCGCACAGGTACAGCAGTACACCGGCGAGGAGTATCTGACATTTCTTAAAACGTTGGTCGGTTAATCAGCGCAGGGCTCAGTCGCCGTTACCCGCTGACTTGCGGTGGGGGTGCGCGCCAGCTGTGGCTTTTTGTTTTAGGCTTTATCATCGCCTTGAGATAGGTCACTGTCGGCGACGATGCCGCCTTGTTTGAGCGCTTCAATCTGCGTTTCATTCAGTCCCAAGCCCCGCAGAATCTCATCGCTGTGGGAGGCGACTTCGGCGCCTGGCCACTCCGTAGTGCCCGGCGTGCTAGTGAGTTTGGGCAGCATCGCCGGAATCCGCAGCGGTTCGCCGTTGATCTCCACCTGCTCAAACAGCCC
>CALGJN010000280.1:0-2436 GCA_937920185.1 uncultured Cellvibrionales bacterium
CCATAGAATTACGCGACACCTGCGCCACTATGCACGAGTTTTTGGTCGAAACCGCGGCCGAAGCGAATGAAGAGTTGATGGAAAAGTATCTCGATGAACAACCACTGACCGAGGCCGACATCAAAAGCGGCTTGCGCCAACGAACGCTGGCGAACGAGATTGTGCCGGTGCTGGGTGGTTCGGCGTTCAAAAATAAAGGCGTTCAGGCGATGCTCGATGCGGTAGTCGACTATTTGCCGTCGCCAACCGAAGTCAAAGCGATCGAGGGCGAGTTGGATAATGGCGAGCGGGCAGTGCGCAGCGCCGAAGACGATGCACCCTTTTCTGCTCTGGCATTCAAGATTGCCACCGATCCATTCGTTGGATCACTGACCTTTATGCGGGTCTACTCTGGCACTCTCAACAGTGGTACTGCCGTCTACAACTCGGTAAAGAGCAAGCGCGAGCGCGTTGGTCGAATGGTGCAGATGCACTCCAACAGCCGCGAAGAAATCAAGCAGGTGCTGGCCGGCGATATCGCCGCCGCCATCGGCCTCAAAGACACCACCACCGGCGATACTCTGTGTTCGGAGCGGGATAAAATCATTCTCGAGCGGATGGAATTTCCAGAGCCGGTGATTTCGGTGGCGGTCGAGCCGCGAACCAAGGCCGACCAGGAGAAAATGGGTGTGGCGCTGGGTAAGTTGGCGCAAGAGGATCCGTCGTTTAAAGTGGTGACCGACGAAGAGAGTGGCCAGACCATTATCTCCGGCATGGGCGAGCTGCATCTGGATATTTTGGTCGAGCGTATGCGCCGTGAATTCAGCGTTGAAGCCAATATCGGCAAGCCCCAGGTGGCTTATCGCGAGGCGATTCGCAACACCTGCGAAATCGAGGGTAAGTTCGTCCGGCAATCCGGCGGACGCGGTCAGTATGGTCACGTCTGGGTGCGCTTTGAACCGGCCGAAGATGCCGCTGCAGAAGGACTCGAGTTCGTCAACGAAATTGTCGGAGGTTCGGTGCCCAGAGAGTACATTCCTGCGGTGGCCAAAGGGATCGAGGAGCAGATGAAAAATGGCGTTGTTGCGGGCTATCCGCTACTGGGTCTGAAAGCGACGCTCTACGATGGTTCCTTCCACGATGTGGATTCATCCGAAATGGCATTTAAGATCGCCGGCTCTCTCGCCGCGCGGCAGTTGGCCGAGGAAGGCGGCGCGGTATTGCTCGAGCCGATGATGAAAGTCGAGGTAGTCACTCCAGAAGACAATATGGGCGATGTGGTGGGCGATCTGAACCGCCGCCGCGGGTTAATCCTCGGTATGGAAGACAATGTCCAGGGAAAAGTGATCAATTCGCAGGTGCCGCTGGCCGAAATGTTCGGTTATGCCACCGATCTGCGTTCCGCAACGCAGGGGCGCGCGACCTTCACGATGGAATTTGAAAAGTATGCTGAGGCGCCGAAAAATATCGTCGAGGCGATGATGGCGAAAAACCTTGGACGTTGATTGGACGTCGTCTGACAACGCCAATTTGGTGATACCGCTGGCCCACTAACATCAAAATAATTAAGCTCAAAGTCACTAGGCGCAAAGTCACTAAGCTCAAAGTCACTAAGCTCAAATTCACTAAAATAAAAGTCACTAAAATAAAAGTCACTGACAAAAAAACCGGCACTGTAAGGCGCCGGTTTTTTTGTCTGCCAAGCCTGGCAATTAGGTTGCCTTTTTTCTGGATGTCTCTACAGCTGACCTAATCTTGTTAGCAATAAAAAACCCCGCCAGTGCAAACTAGCGGGGTTTTTTTATAGCCCTTAAAGAAGCAGCTTACTTCGCTTCTTTAAGTGCCTTGGCTGCCGCGATAACGTCTACAGAGATGTTTTGCGGACAGGGCATGTAGTGCGAAAACTCCATCGAAAACTGACCGCGTCCCGAGGTCATGGTGCGCAGGTGACCAATGTAGCCAAACATCTCCGATAGCGGTACATCGGATTTGATACGCACCCCGGTGACACCCGCTTCCTGATCCTTGATCATTCCGCGACGGCGATTAAGATCGCCAATCACATCGCCAACGTGGTCTTCAGGAGTGAATACGTCGACCTTCATGATCGGCTCGATGATCTGTGGCCCCGCCTTGGGCATAGCCTGTCGATAGGCGCCTTTGGCAGCAATCTCGAAGGCCACTGCCGACGAATCAACGGCGTGAAAAGCCCCATCGAAAATCTCAATTTCCACATCCAGTACCGGGTAGCCCGCGAGCGGGCCCTCGTCCATCATGCTGGCAAAGCCCTTCTGAATCGCCGGAAAGAATTCTTTGGGGATGTTGCCGCCGACGACCGATGAGGTAAAGGCAAAGCCGCTGCCGGGCTCGCCGGGGCGCACGCGAAAATCAATCTTACCAAACTGACCCGACCCACCGGATTGCTTTTTGTGGGTGTAGCTGTCTTCGATCGCTTGG
>CALGJN010000281.1:0-2544 GCA_937920185.1 uncultured Cellvibrionales bacterium
TTGGTGGTATAGATGCTTGGATGAGTGCGTCACCATCCACTGATGTTGAAATTATCGCCCCACAGGGATTTATGCGCGAGGCCACCAGCGAAAATATTTTGGCGGGCGCGGCGATGACCCGTCGCGCTAGCTACATGTTTGGCTTCGGGCTTGAGAACACGGCGAAGGGCCATGTCGACTCGGGTTTGGGTCGGCGCGTGATCTCGGGGCATACGTCGATTAGAGCGCCGACCACGGTGATCGACCGCGCCGAGCAGCCGCTGCAGATCGATGGTGTCGATTTTGTCTTTTACAATATGCCCAATTCAGAGGCGCCGGCCGAATTGACGTTTTATATGCCGCAGAAAAAGATCTTTTGTGGCGCTGAGTTGGTATCCCATACGCTGCACAACATATTGACGCTTCGCGGCGCCAAGGTGCGCGATGCGCTTGCGTGGAGTGAATACATTGGTATCAGCATAGAGCGGCTTAATGAGGTCGAAATTCTCGTTAACAGCCATCATTGGCCGACCTGGGGTCATCGACGCATCATCGAACAGTTAGAGCAACAACAGGATGTCTATCGCTTTATTCACGACCAAACTCTACGTTTGGCCAATCGCGGTCACACGCCGACCGAAATTGCGGAACAACTCAAACTGCCCCCCAGTCTTGTCGACAAATTTCATGTTCGCGGCTACTACGGAACCGTTAGCCATAACAGCAAGGCTGTCTACCAGCATTATTTTGGTTGGTACGATGGCAACCCCGCGAACCTCAACCGACTCCCGCCGGTGAGCGCAGCGCAACGTTACGTTGCATTGATGGGCGGCGTGAAAGGCACCATAGCGGCGGCGGCAGCGGCGGCGGACAAAGGTGAATACCGCTGGGCGGCAGAACTGCTCAATCATGTCGTATTTGCGGATAGCGATAATCGCGAGGCGACAAATCTGCTCGCAGAAAGCTACCGGCAGTTGGGCTATCAGGCTGAATCGGGTCCGTGGCGAGATATCTATTTGTCCGCGGCCAAAGAGCTGCAACAGGGTAATCAATATCGTGCTCAGGACCTCCGGTTGGCGCGCAAATTCTTGCGAAAAGTGCCACTCGAAGAGTTTATGAAAGCAATCGCCGTGAGATTAGACCCTAATAAAGCTGCTGGCAAAGAGTATAAATTGAATATTCACTTTCCGGAAGAAAATACAAATTTTGTCCTGTGGTTGCGCAATTCAGTGCTTCACTACCGCAAAAACCATCGAGATGAGACAGCAGATGCGAGTATTAGTGTCGGCCATGATTTTTTTATCGATTTGATGTTGGGCGAAGTCGGACTGACAAATTTGTTGCTGTCCGACCAGTTGACCATCGAGGGCAATCGAATAATTATCATCGAGCTACTGGCAATGCTCGATAGTGGCGATGATAGCTTTAACATTGTGACACCCTGAGCGAAATTAGACAGCAATACGCCGTTCGAATTATCGGTCAGTCGTCGATGGTTATCCACGGCAACCACGGTGTCTGCGCGGTGGCAGAGGCGGGCGAGAAATAAAAATAAATGTCAGCTAAATGAGTAATTTAAGTTATTTATCTTGGTAAATTATAGTCGCACATCGGCTAGGCTTTACAGGTGTTTAAAGAGTTTTTGGCCGGTAGTGTCGAGTGATGGGTATTTTTGTCCTAATTGCGTCTCCAGAGTGACTCGATCACGGCCAACAAAGGGTTATTCTAAAAAATTATTAATCAAAGGGGAGGGCGATGATGACCGGGGCATCAAGCAGTTTTAGTGAACAAAAAATTGCGCTGCTAAATACCGGAAAATTTTCCAATTTACTCGATGCATTCGACAGCGCAAGCGTTGAATTTGCAGAAAACCCGCGTTTTATTGCCTTGGGCAAAGTCTTACATTTGCAGATATTGACCGACTGAGCGCGCGATTTAGCGGATTTTTAATCGCCCACTGTGGCCTTGAACGCGGCGATCACATCGCCATTCAACTACCCTATTTGAATCAGTTTCCGGTTGTGTCAACCAATTCACAATTCACAATTGACAGCGGACGAGATTTAACGCTTCTGTCGAACGCAATTTACTGCGTACAAAGCTCCACGTATGGTAAAATTCTCACAAGAACTGCCGAAGTCGCCGGCGGGAAAGATTTTACCTAGAGCATTACGAGACCAATGACCGAAGATGGACTGGCAGGATTTAGCCAAAAGACCACGCAATATCTAACCTCCAATGGTCTCAAAATTGCCTATGAGACATTTGGCGATCGTCAACAACCCGCGCTGATATTGGTCGCCGGTTTATATAATCAGTTAGTTAGGTGGCCGGTGGTATTTTGTCAGGCGCTGGCAGATAGGGGCTTCTTTGTCGTTCGCTTCGATAATCGGGATATTGGGTTGAGCGATAAAATCGAGGGCGCCCAGGCGCCGAGTTTATTTCGCCAGTATATAAAGCATCGATTGGGTATTCCGGTTGCTGTGCCCTACCGCCTCGACGATATGGCGCACGACGTTGTGGGTATATTGGATGCGCTAAAGATCCGAGCTGCACACTTGGTGG
>CALGJN010000282.1:0-2771 GCA_937920185.1 uncultured Cellvibrionales bacterium
CGAGACCATAGAGCCGGTTGCTGAAGACCTCTCTAACACCGTCCAGATCGACCCAGACCCCAATGTTTGATTTTGCGTCGCAGGTCGACGATCTGGTCTCCAACTCGCGGGTGCCGGACGCTTCGCGCAGTGGGAAATTAGTACGAGTCGTGGGCTTAACCCTTGAAGCTAAGGGGATTATGGCTCCACTCGGCGCCCACTGTCAGGTCGAAAATGTCGATTTTGATACCTTTGTCGACGCTGAGGTGGTGGGCTTTCACGACGACGTTCTCTACCTTATGCCGTTTACTGACCCCGGAGGCCTCGGTCCGGGAGCGCGCGTTTGGGTGCGCTCTAACCACTCAAAGGCCGGCTTGGGCGACAATTTATTGGGGCGCGTAATCGACGGTGTTGGCGAGCCGCTCGATGGCAAGGGGCCGATCGAGTACAGCGATTATCTGAGCCTTGAGGGGCTACCCATTAATCCGATGGAGCGCGGTTCCATCGACACTATTCTCGATACAGGCATCAAGGCGATTAACACCTGCCTAACCCTTGGGCGGGGCCAACGCCTGGGGTTGGTTGCAGGTTCTGGTGTCGGTAAGAGTGTCTTGCTGGGTATGCTGACGCGCAATACGCTAGCCGATGTGGTGGTGATTGGACTGATTGGCGAGCGCGGGCGCGAGGTTCAAGAATTTATCCAGCACACGCTGGGTGCAGAGGGGTTGGCAAAATCTGTGGTGGTCGCGGCCCCCGCCAATATTTCGCCGGTACTCCGACTCAAGGCAACTTTCCTGACCCACCTGATCGCCGAGTACTTTAGAGATCAGGGCAAAAATGTTTTGATGCTCTGCGACAGTTTGACCCGTGTCGCGCATGCTCAGCGGGAAATTGGCTTGGCAATTGGCGAACCGCCCACCGCCAAGGGCTATCCGCCGTCGGTATTTGCCATGCTGCCCAAGTTAATTGAACGCGCCGGGGTAGGCCGACATGGTTACGGCTCGATTACTGCCGTTTACACCGTCCTCGCCGAGGGGGATGACCGCTCAGACCCAGTGGTCGACATCGCTCGAGCGTCGCTGGATGGCCAAGTCATGTTGTCTCGCGAATTAGCCGATGCGGCGCACTATCCAGCTATTGACTTGGCGGGTTCGATCTCGCGCGTGATGGCCAGCTTGGTCAGTCCAGAGCAACTGCATTCGGCCAACCGATTTAGGCGGCTGTGGACGCTCTATCAGCAGAACCAAGATCTCATACAGGTAGGGGCTTACGAGCCCGGTACCAATCCAGATTTGGACGAAGCGATTAAGATCCGCGCCGGGATGGAGGCGCTGTTGCAGCAACTTAGCAACGAATCGGTGGCTTTATCTGATTCGCAAATATTCTTGAATCAATTAACCGGAGCGCAGATCCAGTGAAGCCGATATGGCAAGTATTGTTGTCTAAGGCGGAGCGCGAGGTGCGTATTGCGCAACAAAAACTGGCCGAGGCGCAGCAGAAAAAAAATCTCGCGATCGAGCGTCGGGAAAAGCTCGATCAACTCATGATCGAGTACAGTGAGCAGTTGAGGTCGGTGCAGTTGCGCTCGCATAGCACCGGTGAAGTGGGCAATTATCAGCAGTTTATTGCCCAACTTCAGTCGATGAAAAATCGTTCTAAGCAAGAGTTGAGCGCCCACGAAGAGGATTGTGCCGTGGCCAGAAAGTACATGATGTTGCGCGAGCACGAGCGATTAAAAATTGAGCTGTTGGCGCAGCGAGAACGAGAAAAGTTTGAATTGGCGGCACTCACCCGCGAAAACCGTGAGATTGAGAGCAATGCCCTCCAGCAGTTCAATTTTAAAGAGCGCATCTAAGCGCTCGCTGTCGGTCTTGGCACGCGTTTTGCTACATCCTCTGTAATACTCATTCTATGATTAGAGGTCAGGCAGTAATGTCGGAGATACCAAGCTCACCGATGAATCTCGGAAAGCCAGCCGTACTGGATATAGCGTCGGTAGTCGTTGCATCAGAGGGTGGCGAAGACAGTAGTTTTTCAGCTGTTTTTCAGGGTCAGATAGAGACCATTGACGTTGCCGAAGGTGGCAATGGCTTGCCAAAAGGTGGCGACATTACGCTGCAAAGTCGCCAGTTACAGGGCGGCACTAAAATTAAAGTATCTGGCCAAGAGCCCTCTGACGAAGGGCTGACCCAATTTGCGCTCTCTCAAGGCATGGATCCCCGCGCATTGATGATGCTCAGAGACGCCGAGACCAGCAGCTTATCGATGGCGGTAGCTGATAGCCCGACCGCGGCAGTCGGTTCGATCATGGACAGCGCAAAAGCCAGTGCCATCGCCGCTAAAATTACCCAAGCAGCTTTTCCCGGCGGTCGGGTTCCGGCTGCCGGGATAGTCGGCGCTGCGATGGAAGCGCACGCCTTGATCGACTCGGTCAACGCGGCGATCCCAAGTCACGGTGAGCGAGGCACGCCAGGCCTGCAATTACAAATCGAACCGTCGATTGATTCGCAAGCTAAATCCGTGGAGTCGATCGATGCATCGGCGGTTGCCGCCATGCTGGTGCCAGCGCACTCGGTATTTGCCGCCACTGAGGCTGGGCGAGCAGCGCAAAAAATTGAATCGGTGATGCCTGTTTCAGCGCCTCTCAACCTTGCGAAGGGTGAGAGCCGTGCGCCCGTGATTCAACCGGTGATGGAGTCTATTGAGTCCGTCAACCCGGCAGTTGTCAGTAAGCCGTTGACAGACGACAACGCGGGTAAGAGTGCCGCGGCGAATTTAACCGCCTTAGGTTT